>CAMZCW010000105.1 GCA_947305045.1 uncultured Bacteroidales bacterium
GGCGCGGAAAGAAAAACGCGAATCACGCGCCGAGACCATCGTTCTGGCCATCCTCGCTGTGGGAGCCACCGTCCTGCTTGTGTACAAGATCTATTGCCTGATCGTCGGAGGGAGTACCCTGTATTATTCGAAGGAAAAATAACGATTTAAGAAAAATGTGCAAGAAATGTTTATATGACGAAATCGGGGATTTCTCCGAGGGCGTGGCGAGGGTATGTCGGGAAGGAAAGTACGGTTTCATCGACAAGACCGGTCGCGAGGTGATCTCCTGCCAATTTGATGACGCCGGGGACTTTAGCGAAGGGTTGGCCCGTGTTGAAGTCAGCATGCCTTCCGATGACTGCGCCGCCGACGACTGGATTGACCGGTTTTTAGGTGGGAAAAACGGATATATCGATAAGACCGGCCACGTGGTGATTCCGTGTAAGTTTGACCAGGCCTACACTTTCCACGAGGGGTTGGCAAGGGTCCGTCAGATCGGGAAATACGTTTTCATCGACAAGACCGGAACGGAGGTTTTCACTGTCGAAGACGGTGCTGACCCGGATGATTTCAGCGATGGTCTGTCCAGGGTGAATCGGGACGGCAAAACAGGTTTTATCGACAAAACCGGCCGTGTGGTAATCCCCTGCAAGTATGACGGAGCGTTTTCTTTCTCCGAGGGCATGACAGTCATATGCGAAGAACATCTCCTTCCGGAAGATGAGCAAACTGACGACGTGGACAGTTTCTCGACATACGGCTTTATCGACAAAACCGGCTGCGAGGTAATCCCTTGCAAATATGAAGACGCCAATAGTTTCCACGATGGCTTGGCCCTGGTGAAATCGAATGGTAGATTTGGATATGTCGACAAAACCGGCACGGAGACCATTCCGTGCCAATATGACTATGCCCGGGATTTCATGGATGGACTGGCCTTTGTAGCAGTCGACGGAGAAAATGTATTCATAGACAAAACCGGGCGGGCTGTTATCCACCTCCCCGAGCTTGTTTTCGCAAGGGATTTCAGCGAGGAGATGGCCGTGGTCATTGTCGATGGCCGATGGGGGTATATGGACAAAACCGGCCGGAAAGTGATTCCCTGCCAGTATGACCGTGCCGATGATTTCCATGACGGACTGGCCCAGGTTTCCCTCGGAGACAGACTCCTCATTATCGACAAAACCGGGCGCGAGATATTCTGAGATTGAAGGTTTTGCATTCGCCCGGTTACAAAATGACAAGAATAAGTACGACAGCATATGTCAAGGGGTCCCCTGAGACCATCATCCAGATGCTCGACAGGGCGTTCCGGGGTCTTAAATCGGAGGGAGTGACCGTTGGTGACGGTGATCCGGTCGAGGCCATCAACCGGATGATTCAGAAGGCCAATACGATCCTGGAGGGCTACCACGCAGAATTCACCCTTCTGAGTTTCCTGAATGACAGGAACAGGATGGACAGTCCGTATAAGGAATACGTGCTGTCTTATATCGACGAGCCGGAGCCCGACGGAAGCGATAACTATGGCGTGGACCTGGTCGACGTTCAAGAGAAAGGCTCCGGGTATTCCCTTCGGATCGTGTCCTCCAGAGATGAAGTGCAGCACGGCTACTTGCGGGAGGATTGGCAGGACTGGTGCGAACGGATGGTCCGCCTGTACGGCTGCGGGATCACGACCATCGAAGAGCGTGTGCCTGATGACGGAAAGCCTGTGCTATTCACCTGCTTTTATGAGCTGGACCCCCTGGGCGTCGTCAATCAGACCGTCATTGACCTGCACAATGACCTGGGCCGATACTGGTACTTGATGGACAGGCTGGCCGCAGAAACCGGAATGACGCGCTGCGAGCAAATGAGGTTTGCCATTTCCGATTTCGAGTCATTGGCGGAGACCTTGCATGAGGAGATAGAACGCATGAAGAAGGCACTTGAGACGGAAAAACGCTGCTGAAGGCAGAGTTCCCTCCTGAATCAAAACAAAAAAATTTGCAAACTCAGAAAAAATACCTATCTTTGCAATCCCAAACGATGGTGCTGTAGCTCAGATGGTAGAGCAATGGACTGAAAATCCATGTGTCGGCAGTTCGATTCTTCCCAGCACCACTGAAACCCGCTGATAATCAGCGGGTTTTCTTACTATTTGGGATCAGTTCAAGTACGGTGAGCCGTGAGATTTGCAGGAACTGCGACTTTCGTGTATACCACAGGTTCCGTAAGTCACCGGGTTACAGGACACCATTGGAATACTGTAAACTATTATTTAACTTTGACTTTTGAGGTGTGTTGCACTTCAAAATTGCTTTCACCATGCAAGATTAACATGCGGATCTTCATAGACGTATTCAAAATAACTCGTTATTTCATATCCCGGGATATTAAAATCGACGGTCTCGTTCTCAATAATTTGGTTTTATAGTTTTATCATATGAAGGAGATTGGGTAACGATAATCCGAAATGCCAGTATTATTTGTAGAAAACAAAGCGAAAACCCATATGAAAAGGACTAAAGATTTTACGTCTGATGCAGTAAAGGAAAGCGTTCGGGCTGCAATGGAAAAGATCGCGACCTACTTCGATAAGAAATGGGCGCCGGGAAAAGAGTATGATGTGATAAAGCACATCCACGACCTTCTTGATGCGGAGATCGACAAGTATGTCGCTCCGGGTCAAGCTGGTAATGCATATCGACATCTTGCCAGTTACTCGTCCGGATCGAAAAAATATGACGCCGTCTATGCCAAGAATCTCGAAAAGTATGGCCCTTACTTGATGGATCTCTTCGTAGAGTATGCAGATTCCTTGAAGCTGACCGGCAGGTATGATGTCGGAGAAAGATACAACGAGGTCAGCGATGACATCCTGAACAAGATGCAGAAGAACCTCTTCAGCAAGAAGGATATTGAGCAAATGATCGACACGGAATCCGAAGCCATCGCCAAGTTCATGAAACAACATGGCATAGAGGATTACTCCATCACGGTTGGCACTATCGGCCTCGCCATCGATGTGAATGACAATATCACCCTTACAAAGCAGGACGCTCCAAGGGGAAAGTTCAGGCACGAGTTCGGAAAGGTTTCCGGCTCATTCATTTGCTGCAACTGTGATTTGAAATCCTTGCTGTTCGGGCCAAAGGAAGTCGGAGGAGACTTTGACTGTTCCAACAATAAACTGTCTTCTTCTCTCGATATTAATAATGCTCCCAAAATTGTCGGCGGCAACTTTATCTGGCAAGGGAATGAGGGGAAGGTAACATACACGGAGATAAAGAAACACGTAAAAGTAGGTGGTTTAATCTACACGGATGCGCCATTGACTCCGGAAGAGAAGGAAGACTTCAGGCAGCGACTGATCAAGGAGCAGAATGAGTTCCTGGCGCAGTATCGGGCCGTTGGCAAAAAACTGGAGAAGGCCATAGAAACCAGGGACGTCAAGACCATCGAAAGCTGCAGGGAATACTTCTATGACGCTATTGATTTCTTCAAGGAGAGGCCCTGGATTAAACAACAGGGAATGCAGTTGTCATTCGATATTCTGATGAAAACATATGCCCACCTGCATGATTTTGCGCCAGACAAGTACCCTGACTTCATGGCCGAGAGGATTAAATTAAGGAAATTGCTTAAAGGCTGATCGCATATGGCAGATACCGTAGAAATGTATGAAGGCAAGCCGGTCTTCCATGCGGCAAACAGCAGGGAGCTCTCCAAGGCTGTGAAGAAGTTTGAAGGCAAGGCGGAAGCGCCGTATGTTGTACGCTGGTCCGGGAAGACGAAGAAAGTCAGGGAAGAGGCGTTCTATCACGATGCAAACCTCGGCGTTCTTCTTCTGCCCGAATCGGTAACGACAATAGGCGACATGGCATTCGCGTATTGCCGTAACCTAAGCCGTGTTGTCATCCCCGACAGTGTGACCACGATAAAACGAAGGGCGTTTGACGGCTGCACATCCCTTCCCGGCATTGTCATTCCCGATTCCGTCAAACGTATAGAAGAATATACCTTTGGCGCCTGCACCAGCCTCATGCATATCGGTCTCCCCGACACGCTGTATTCTATTGAGAAATATGCCTTCACGGGATGCACGTCGCTCTCCGAAATTATTCTCCCGAAGTCTCTAGGATATCTTGAGGAACTCGCCTTCTACAAGTGCGACAATCTTCAAAGCATAAAGGTCAGTCCCGAAAACCAGAGATTTGACAGCCGCAATGGCTGCAATGCGGTTGTCGAGACGGCAAGCAATCGTCTGGTTCTCGGTTGTAGCGCAACAGTCATTCCGGATACGGTCACGGAAATCGGCGATGCATCGTTCTACGGAAATAATGGTCTTGTTGGGATAAACATTCCTTTATCGGTCAAAAAGATCGGGGATGAAGCCTTTGGCAAGTGTGAGGCCTTGACCCGCATCGTGATCCCGGACTCCGTAACTGAAATAGGCGACAGCGCCTTCGATGGTTGCAAGAGTCTTTTCGATGTCACCCTCCCGAAGTCACTCACCGTAATTGACGGGCTTTTTTCAGGGTGCAAGAGCCTTGCCGAAATAACGATCCCCGATTCGGTCACGGTCATCGGCTGCGGCGCTTTCAACGGATGCGCGGCGCTCAAAAGGATCAGTATTCCAGACTCCGTCAAGGAAATCGATGTCTCAGCATTCCACTACTGCTCGGAACTCAAGTCGCTCATCATTCCAGAATCCGTTGCAAAGATCGGACATTCCGCATTCGAAAGCTGTACTTCCCTTGCGGAAATCCAGCTTCCCCATTCAATATCCGTGATACCGGAATATGCATTCAGGGGTTGCACTGCAATTGAGCGTATCGTTATCCCGGACTCTGTGACTGCAATTGAAGATTGCGCATTCGAGAATTGTTCGGCTCTTTCCGATGTATTCATTCCGGATTCAGTGAAGGTGATAGGCCGCGGTGCCTTCCGTCGCTGTACCGGGTTGAAGAGTGTCTCGATTCCCAATTCAGTAATCAAGATTTCAAAGGACGCCTTCAGAGATTGCGTCGGCCTTACCGAACTTATTATCCCGGAATCCGTCGAAGAAATAGAAGGCCCTTTCTTCAAAGGATGCACATCGCTGTCGCGTATCACAGTCAGCGATGATAATCCGAATTATGACGACCGCGGAGACTGCAACGCCATCATCAGGACCGCGGACAACACATTGATGTTCGGTTTTGAGAAGAGCGTTGTCCCGGATTCTGTCAGAGTGATAGGGAAAGAAGCTTTCCGGGGATGTGAACGACTTTCTGAAATCCGAATCCCGGACTCAGTGGCAATAATTGATGAATACGCATTCGACGGGTGTGTCGGACTCACTGGAATCACCATCCCGAATTCGGTAACTGACATTGAGTGGAGTGCTTTCAAAGGATGCATGGGTATAACCGAGCTGGTCATACCGGACTCTGTGAAGTCTATCAGCAATGAGGCCTTCAGAGATTGTACCGGACTGAAAAAAGTCATACTTGGGAATGGCCTGAAAAATATCGGACATGGCTGCGACGGCGCTTTCCAAGGCTGCACTGGTCTTGTTGAAGTTCATATCGGGAATTCCGTCAAGCGAATAGGCTGGAAAGCATTCTGCGGCTGTAAGAGTTTGACTTCAATCAATATACCCGATTCTGTTACGTGTATCTCAAATTATGCTTTTTCAGGTTGCCAAAGCCTTACGAAGATTATCATCCCGGACTCGGTCCAACGCATAGAAGAAGATGTATTCAGCGGGTGTACAGCGCTGAAGGAAGTACATATCAAGAATGTATGGCTGCTTGACAACACTGGCCTTGGCAAGGACGTCAAGGTGATCTCCACGGCAGGGGAAGGAGAAGAATTGACGAAGGCTCAGGCCCCCATAGAAATCAAGCCGGTGACATTCTTCTACTCGAAAAAGAAAAGCTTTCAGGGTAGAATCCGACCTGGAGATGAAGTGACGATCTCGCTTCTGGGCGCGCGTGAGTATCCCGGGAACCTGAAGACGTGGAATCCAGTTTGGGAGATGGAGGACTCTGTCAGCGTTATCTTCGAGGAATACTATTTCGAGGTCCTTGTCAATGGCAGCAAACGCTTCATAGGCCAGAGTATGCTTGAAAGATATACCGAAAGCAGCACTATGGGCGGAGGTGTAAGATACCATGTCGAAAGAGACCGAATCAATGCGACTTCCCAAAAGAAAGCACAGGAGGAGTTGGTTGACTGGTTGGAGTCTGGACGTCCGGCCAACAACGATTGGCATTCCTTGAAGGCTCCCGACGAAGTGAAAGACATTCCCGACGGGCTTCCGTATTATCCGAAATAGTTTAGACGAAAAAGATATTATCAGATGAACGGGAAGATCATCCTAAAAGCTGATTTCAGTCAGAGGTAACGATATCCCTTTCTCCCGGTATGATATACAGCAACAAATAAGTATGAAAAAGGATACTGTACAGTTAACAACAGTAGGGCAATTTCTCAAGGACCTGAAGAGGTATGAGAAAAAGCATTGGAGTGACTGCGTTGTCGCCTGGATGGCCGATGACGACCATACCTTCGGTGTTGTAGGTATTGGGAAAGAAGAAGACGGTGACGTACAAATCGTGGTGGAAGAGATTGATGAGATACTGGAAGGCATCTGGCCCGTGACGGACGTGATTGCCGCACTGGAGGATATCGGCAAGGAAAAGAGGGTGTACCTGGCAGGCGACGGCTTGTACCTTGCCATCGAAAGCGATGGAGGTATCTTCACCGAAGCCGATGACGACGATGTGGTGGGGTGCTATGTCACTGTCTTTGGCGAGTATGAGGAAGAGCCTCAGGGAGAACAGGCGGAAAAAGAGGTGCGCCGCCTGGCCTGGAAGGAGGCATTGAAGAACAGGGCCAGTGATTGGAAGGGCGTCCTTGAAGTCATCACTTTCCTGCTATGCATCCCGCTGACCGCCTACGGACTCTACTACAACATCGCCGCGCTGGTGAAGCACTCGAGACCTGTCTGGGAGAGTGTCTTATGGATTCCTTTCCTTGCGCTTCTACTGTGGGTCTGTGTTGATAACCTTTTATTCCCGAACCGCAACAAGTAGGCATATGAACATGACCCAGGAAGAATTCACAAAAAGGATTTACGAAATCATCAAGGACAAGGTGTTCTTCTCCAACTTCAGCGAGGTACTAGCGGAAGTTATAGAGAAGTTGCCAACAGAGATTGTCCCAGGCAAGGTACTCTTCGATGGTCTGATGCTCTTTGACGGCATGGAGGGCGTCGAGGACGACATCCAGCAGATGCACTCGTACACCAAAGACGGCGACATCGTCAACCTT
The DNA here is from genome assembly GCA_947305045.1 of uncultured Bacteroidales bacterium. The sequence goes on from CAMZCW010000105.1 coordinate 7,288, forward strand.
GAGGACTACTACACGGACAACGGCGCCTTTGAGGATGACGGCTGGGACCGCTTCATCGCCGCCCTAGAGGGCCTTATGACAATAGATGAATTCATTCAATACACCGATACACTTGGAGACGGAACAGACCTCCCGGAGAATCCCGAAGATTACAATGACTCGGCGCTGTACCCGATAGATGAAAACGGACATGTGGAGATTCCTGCCGGGACGACCCGCATTAAGGCAGAAGCGTTCATAAACTGTTCGAAACTTGTCAGCGTCACTATCCCGGATACCGTACGGGAGATTCGCGGACTTGCATTCGGGGGGTGTACAGATCTTGCCAGCATAGAGATCCCGTCATCGGTCAGGCTGATAGAACCCTCGGCATTCATTGGCTGTAAGAGCCTTGCAAGCGTTGTTATTTCAAGTAACGGGAGCCTTTTGATCGAGGATCGCGCATTCGCAGGATGTATATCGCTTACAGATGTGGTTTTTAAGAATAATCCTTTGAAGGTTATTGCTCGCAATGCCTTTGAGGGTTGCCCGTGCGAGGATAAAGTTCAAGTTGGAATCTCCCTATAGCCTGAAAAATACATAAAAATGCAACTTTTTCCAACCTTTCGGCCGATGGTTCCGTCTAATGGATGAAACCGCTC
>CAMZCW010000106.1 GCA_947305045.1 uncultured Bacteroidales bacterium
CCGGTCAGTAGGGCGAAATCGGACCTGCACCATCCATGCTACCGACCTGCGCCATTGGGCTTACCGACCTGCACCATCCATCCTACCGACCTGCACCACAGACTTCCCGTATCGGTCCCAAACGCCGCAAGGGGAAGGGTGACACCTTCGTTCAGCTGTCGGAAATCGGGCCTGCACCATTCATCCTACCGACCTTCGCCACTCCTTCGTGATACCCTACAGCACGATGCTGCCGCGGTGGAGCGGGGAGGTGGTTTGCTCCACGGTGTAGGTGCCGTCCTGCGCTTTCTTGAGCTGGTACAGACACAGGTTCAGCTTGGTGGGGGTGCCTTTTTTCAGAAGGTTCCACAGGGGAATGCTCAACACTTCGGACTGCCTTTCCAGTTTCTTCTCGTCCATGCAGGCGGGGTTTTCATCGTTGCCCTCATGCAGCACGTAGAAGGTGAATTCGTCCTGCGCCGCGTTGGCCTCATAGTAACAGGAGAGCACGTGGGCGGCGTTGCTGGAGGGGTTTGCGAAATACACCAACGCCAGGTTGATGTACCCGCCGCTGATGCTTTGGTCCATCACTTCCACGGGGTCGTCTGGCTCGTTTTCGTCTTCCGTATAGGGAAGGGCCTCCTCTATGTCCACGTGCAACACGTTTTTCAGCCGGATTTCCAGGTTGCGGTTCAGGATGTCGCACTTAATGAAGAAGCGCTCTCCTTCCTTTTTCCAGGCTTCGGTGCCGCTCTGATTGTCCACGACGGAGAACCGATAGGCGTTGTCGGTAACCAGCTTGCCTTCATAGAAGGTGGCAAAGTCGGTGTAGTTTTCCATATAGAAGGTGTTTTCCTTCAGGCAGGAAGTGGCCATGAGGCAGCACAGCAGGGGGAGAAGAATCTTTTTCATGCGTTCTTGTTTTTTCGGGTAGGGCGGGCGACAAACTGGATGTCGATATCTTCTACGGTGAAGCCTTTGAAGCGGCGCCGTTTCAGGTGCGCGGATACCAGGCTTTGAAGCTCGTCGTCCACCAGGTCGCGGAAGGTATGGTTCTCGCGGTCGTACAGGTGGATATGGTGCGTATTGTTGATATCGAAAAACATCTTGTTGGCTGCCGACAGCCGCCGTGAATAAATGCGGTAATCGGCCAGTTGGGACAGGATGTTATAAACAGACGCCGTGGTTACGTGCGAGCCGCGTCTGGACAGGGACTCGCGGACCATATCGGCCGATGCATGCCCCAGGTCCATCATGGCATCGTGAACGGCCAGCCGCTGCCGGGTAGCCTTGAGTTTGTGTCTGCGGAGGAGGGTCCGGAATTCGTCCTGAGTCATAACCTATTGGTTTAAAAGGGCTTTTGCATTGGCGATAGCCGCCGGGGTGATATGGGCTCCGGACAGCATGCGTGCCAGTTCCTGCACCCGGCCGTCGGCATCCAGGGCACGCATGGAAGTGACATCGGCCGTCTTGGAAACCAGGTAGTGGGCATTGCCTTTGGCCGCCACCTGCGGGAGGTGTGTAATGGCGAAAACTTGCATGTTGCGGCCCATGGCACACACCAGCGAACCCATTTTGTCCGCCGTACTGCCGGAAACGCCGGTGTCAATCTCATCAAAGATGAGGGTTGGCATTTGGGTAAACCGGGCCATGACGGCCTTCAGGCTGAGCATGATGCGCGACAGTTCACCGCCGGAGGCTGTTTTGGCCACATCTGAGGGAGCGTGGCCGGTAGATGAGAAGACAAAACGGATACCGTCACTGCCGTTGGCCCCGGGGAGGCTTTCTTCCAGGCGCACCTGAAAGACGGCATGGTCCAGCTCCAGACCATGGAGCTGCTCCTGGATGGCGCTGCTGAATCCCTCTGCCGCGGCCTCCCGTTTGGCGTGCAGGGACTTGCAGAGGTCCGTGTGCTGTTTCTTCAGCCGCTCCACCTCCTTGCGGGCGTCGTGAACATCGGCCTCCAGCCCTGTGGCGTCCTGCACCAGCGATTGCAGGCTGTCGCGTTGGGCAATGAGCCCGGTCACGCTGCTTACGCCGTGCTTTTGCATGAGGTTATACAGGAGGGAAAGGCGTTCTTCCACCTCCTGAAGGCGGCGCGGAGAGGCCTCGGTTGCGGCATTCACGGATGCAATCTCCCCGGCAATGTCGTCCAGTTCCAGCCGGGCCGATGACAGCCGCTCCACCAGCGCTTCCAGCGAGGGAATGTAACGCCCCGCCTTGCCCAGCCACTTGGCGGCCTCCCGGAGTTGTCCGGCAAGGCTTTCGCCTTCTTCCGGCGAGAGCAGATTCTGTGCGGCACAGAGCGTCTCCTTGATTTCTTCCGCGTGCGCGAGCTGTTTTTGCTCGGCTTCCAGCGCTTCCAGCTCGCCTTCTGAGAGGTGTGCCTGTTGCAGCCGCTCCCAGCGGGCGTTGTTGAACTCCTGCTGGTCCCGCGCCTGCGCCAGGCGCTCTTCCAGGTTGGCAAGCCGGCGTTTTCCCTCCGAGAGGGCATTCCATGCCTGGTTGCACTCCTTCCGCAGGTCGCAGCATCCGGCCCAAAGGTCCAGCGCCTCCATGCGGAAAGCCTCATCCTGCAACTGCAGCGTTTGGTGCTGGGAGTGGATATCGACCAGACGGGCCGATAATTCCTGTAGTACGCTTACGCTGACGGGCTCATCATTGGCGAAGGAGCGGGAACGGCCGCTGGCGGCAACCGTGCGCCGCAGCAGCAGGCGGTCTCCTTCCGAGGGGAGGTCTGCCTTCCGGAGGATTTCCCGGACCGGCTCATCCAGGCTGAACTCCGCCTCTACCACGCAGTGGTCTTGCAAAGGCCCCACCATGAGGGCATCTGCCTTCGCGCCCAGCACCAGGGACAGGGCGCCAAGCAGGATGGATTTACCTGCTCCGGTTTCTCCGCTTATTATAACCAAACCCTCCGGAAACGATGTTTCCAGAGAGCTGATCAGAATAAAATTGGAGACGGAGAGGCTATACAGCATTATTCGTCTTTGCTGATGTCGATGGGGTTCTCGTTCTGGGCCTTGCGGTAGTAAAGGTCTCCGTTCTCGAATTCGGCGATGGCCACCAGGTCCGGTTTGGGCTGACGCTCGTAGTATTTGGAAATTTCGATTTGCTCTTTGTTTTCAAAGACTTCTTCCATGGTGTCGCGGTCGTTGCGGAACTCTTCCAGCTTTTTGGTAAGCTCTCTCTTCTCTGCCATGGCAATCTGGTTGGCGCGCTTGTACAGAATGACTACCGATTCATAGATGTTTCCGGTAGGGGCGGCCAGGTTTTTAATGTCTCGGGTAACCGTGTTTACGGGAATTTTCTTCTTGCTATCCATTGTCAATTATACGTTATCTATATTAAATACCCGGCGCTATGGCCGGGAGTTTCAATTATTTTTTTCCAAAATTTTCTGCACGTTCCGGTAAATGCCGTCCAGTTCTTTCCTGTAGTGCGACTCCGGATATTCGCCAATGAAGTTCAGGTAGTCGTCGGCGAACACCAGGTAGCGCTCCTTCCGTTTTTGCCATACGCTCAGGCGCGCATAGTGGTAGGATGACATGGCCGTATAATAGAGTACCTGCTCCCGGTAATTGTTGTCTGCGTTGTTCTTGAGCACATTGCGGAGTTTGGTACGGGCTGCCGGGTAGTCCTCCATGCGGTAATATTGCTTACCGGCCTCAAAGTCTTTCCGGTCCAGACGGTCCTGCAAGTCTGCAAGCATGCGCCGGCAGGCTTCCATGTGGCCGTCATCTTCCGCGTTTTCGCGCATGTACTCCGCAATGGCCATCATGCAGGTGCGGGTAGGCGTCTGGTCCAGTTCCCAGCGCAGGGTGGCGCGATACAGGCAGTCCAGGCGATAGAAGCGGGCTTCGGATGCAAACGGACTCTGCGGAAAATCCTGGATAAAGCGGGCAAAGTTGGATTCGGCCGTAAAAAAGTCTTTGCCACGGTAGTTGGACAGGCCCCAGTAGTATTGGACCGTATCGTCCCGGGCGGTGCCGCTGGTAAGCACAGCCATGGATTCGAACAGCTGGGCGGCCTTCTGATACTTCTTTTTCTGGAAGAAGTTCATGGCGGCGTCATACTTGGCGTTGACGTCGCTGGAGGAAAGCAGGGCCTCATACTGGGACTTGCAGGCAAAGGCGGCCAGCAGCAGAATACCTAGTGCTACGAAAAGACTGAATTTTCTCATTATCAATTAATTTACTTGCTCCAACAGGAATTTTTCCGCGTCGCGGGCGGCCATGCAACCGGATGCGGCTGCAGTGACAGCCTGGCGGTAACGCGGATCCTGAACGTCGCCGGCGGCAAAAACGCCGGGGATGCTGGTTTCGGAGCTTTTCCCTTCCGTGACAATATAGCCGGCGTCATCCAGCTTGAGCCAGGGGGCGAACAGGGCCGATGCCGGCGTGTGTCCGATGGCAAGGAAGAAGCCGTCGATGGCGATGTCGAATAAGGTGCCGTCTTTGCGGAGCAGGCGGGCGCCTGTCACGCCGTTTTCGTCGCCCAGGACCTCCTGTGTGTTGCAGTTCCACAGCACCTCAATGTTGTCTTTGGCAAGCACTTTGGCCTGCATGGCTTTGGAGGCGCGGAATACGTCGCGGCGTACAATCATATATACTTTTTTGGCCAGGCCGGCCAGGTACATGGCTTCTTCGCAGGCTGTGTCGCCGCCGCCCACTACGGCTACGGTACGTTTGCGGTAGAAGAAACCGTCGCAGGTAGCGCAGGCGCTTACGCCGGCACCTTTGAATTTCTCTTCCGAAGGCAGCCCCAGGTAGCGGGCCTGAGCGCCCGTGGCGATGATGAGGGTATCGGCCTCAATCTCTTTTTCCGCATCAATGGTGATGCGGAAAGGACGTTGGCCCAGTTCTACGGCAGTAGCGGTACCCTGACGGATATCGGCCCCGAAAGTGCGGGCCTGGTTGCGCATGTTATCCATAAGGGTGTTGGCATCTACTCCGTCCGGCCATCCGGGGAAATTCTCCACGATGGTGGTGGTGGTGAGCTGGCCGCCGGGCTGGATGCCTTCATATACAACGGGGGAGAGGTTGGCGCGGGCGGCATAGATGGCGGCGGTAAAACCGGCAGGGCCACCGCCCAGGATAAGGGTTTTAACGTGTTCCATTCGTTTTATTTTTCAAGGGTTGTCGTGTAGTCTTTGCGGAAAACGATGCGGCGGACGGCCGTGTTGTGCCGGTTCCCGTTTTCGCCGGACTCGAACAGGAAATCCATGTGCAGCCCGGTTTCCTTTCCGTTGCCCAGGTGTTGTGTCCAGGCATTCCCGTGCCGGGCGACGGCTTGTACAAAATAGCGGGTAATGTCATAGCCCTGGAATGCGAACTGCGACGGCTCGGTGCGGAACAAGGCGCGGTAAGCGCGCACAAACCGATCGACCTCGTCCGTATTGTAATCCGCAAAATAAGCGGTGCTGATATGGAGTGACGCGTCATGGTAGGCGCTGCCTTCAATTGTATCAAAGGTGCGTACCTTGGAGGGCGCGTACATCACAATGTCGTAGCCTTTGCCCAGCATGATGCCCAGGTTGCGGACGACATCGCCCATGAAGGCCTCGCTTTCGGAGGCTACCACCACGCGGTTGGTGCCTTCCTGGGTCATGGCCTCTGTAAGGCGGGCAGGGATGCTGCGGCCTTCCACAATGGCATAGTTGAGGATTTCGTAATTGAGGGGAAGCCGGGCCATGGCGCTGCGGATAGCCACGGGTGCGGCAATGTTGCCGGCTCCTTTTTCCGTGATGAGGAAGACGGTGTCGTCTTCGTCCGTATCTTCTTTCAGCCAGGCTGCGAGGTCCTCATACTGGTTGTCCGCGGCGCTGGGAACCTGGATGAAGTTGTGGTAATAGGTGGAAAGAACCGAGGCTTTCTGGTCCAGCGGAGAAATGACCGGAACTTTGCCGTCCAGCCGCTGCAGGATGGCTTCCAGGTCCCTGGACGCCACGGGGCCCAGCACAAAGTCACTCTTTTGAAGGGCGTCGATGGGAGGGATGCCGGCCGATAGGTCGTAAATGTGGGCCGTGACTTTGTTCCCTTCCGTCTCCAGGTCTTTCAGGGCCACAAGGACGCCGGAGTAGAAGTCCATGTTGAGCTCACCGGAGCGGAGAGGCAGCACCAGGGAGAAATCCACGCCCTCATGGGTGCGCAGGTTCAGCAGGCTGCTGTCTGTATGCTCTACAACCGGCGCAGCTGCCACTTCTTCAGCGGCGGCGGCAACGGGCGCCACTGCGGCCGAGGCAGAAGAGTCGGCCGGGGCCTTTTCCGCAGCAACGACCTTTACGGGGATGCGAAGTACCTGGCGGGTGCTCAGCTTCTTGCTCTTGAGGCCGTTCATTTCCATGATTTCCTTCACGGTCACATTATAGCTGCGCGCGATGTCTTCAATGTCCTCGTACCACTTTACGGTGTGCTCCGTGTAGGAGCCGTCACTTGGTGCGGTCTTGACTTCTTCCTGCTCGCCGGTTTCGCGGTAGGGGACCAGCAGGATGGCGTTTTTCTGCAGACCGGTCTGGCGCAGGGAAGGATTGGCCTCATAGAGGTCATCTACGCTTACGCCATAGGCTTTGGCAATGCCGAACAGGGTCTGGCGTTCCAATACCACGTGGGACAGGTAAACCTTGCCGTTGAGTTTTACCTTCTCCTTGGAGAGGGTGACCGGCGTGGATACGTATTCCTGTGCGGTGGCGGCGGCGCAGCCAAGCAGCAGGAGCGAAGCGAGGATGGTAAGCAGTCGTTTCATGGCATTTCTCTGTTATAAGTTGGAGGCGAAGGCCGTCAGGGCGTCGCAGAAGCGGTGCCAGCTGAGGCGCTCTTTCTCCTCTTTCATGGCTTTTTTGCAACTATCCTGCAGGGCAGGGCTGGCAAAATAGCGGATGATTTCTGTTTGAATGGCCTCCGGGCTGGCCTCGGGAGACACAATTCCCGTGCCACGGTTGCCGATGGTTTGCTTGAGGCCGCCCACGTCCGTGACAATCATGGGCACGCCAAAGTGGCAGGCAATGGCGCTGATCCCGCTTTGGGTGGCGCTCCGGTAGGGGAGCACGGCAGCATCGGCCACACTGAAAAAGTTTTTGACTTCAGCGTCCCGGATATAATCCGGAAATACAAAAACGCGTTCTTTCCCGGGCAGCGTTTCTATCTGTGCCTGATACTTGTCGAACGAGCCGTACGGCTCTCCGGCAATGACCAGTTGATAGTCTTCCGGCAGTCCCCGGAAGGCTTCCAGCAGGATATCCAGGCCTTTGTAGTCCCGGATGAGCCCAAAGAAAAGCAGGGTTTTGCGCTGTGGGTCAACACCCAGTTTACGGGCGGCTTCCTCCCGCGGCAATGCTGCTCCAAAGTGAGCGTATATGGGATGGGGAAGCAGGATATGGGGCGCATGGGGACGCAGGGACAGTAAATCTGCCTGAACCTGCTCCGACATGCTCACAAAGCCTGTGCAACCGTTCAGGAAATAGCGGGTGACGGGTCTGTCGAACCAATGGGGCTCGTGGGGAATCACATTGTCCAGCACCACCACGCTTTTGCACCCGCAGTGACGGGCCACATAACCCAGTGAGGGTGCGAACCACGACATCCAGTATTTCATTACCAGCACGTCTGCCTTCCAGGCGCGGATGGCCCTGGCGGTCTTGTGCCAGGAGAGGGGACCGATGGTGTCCAGGATGGCGCTGGCCTGAACAGGCGTGGCTTCATCGTCCGGGGTTACATACTGGGTTTTGCCGGGGAAAAGCAGGGACGGATACTGGCGGGAGAAGGAGAAGGCCCGGGTATCATGACATTTTCCCAGTTCCTCCAGCATGCTGGCGTTGA
>CAMZCW010000107.1 GCA_947305045.1 uncultured Bacteroidales bacterium
GGCGGGCTTTCAGATGGCCCCGGTGATAGCCTTTGCGGGGGAAAACCACCACGCCGTATTCCCGGAGGATGCGGCTGTAATCCCGCCAGCGGGGGAAGCTTTCCAGATTGTCGGCTCCTATCACCAAGGTGAAACTGTTTTCCGGTTCCCGGTCCCGGAGGGTGTCCAGGGTGCGGATGGTATACTGGGGCGGGGTCATCCGGAGTTCGATGTCATCGGCCTTCACCTTCAGGTCCGGATGGCGGGAGAGGGCCTGCAGGGCTGCATCAAAGCGGTCCTGTCCGGCAGGGAGACTGTGTTTTTGCTTGAAGGGGTTAAGCGGAGTAACCACCAAATACACACAGTCAAAGCCCGCGTCCCGGGTGAGGAAGCGGATTATGGCTTCATGTCCCTTGTGCAGGGGATTGAAGGAGCCGGAATAGACCGCGATGTTCATGACAGGAAGGCGTCCACCATTTCTTCGGCCTCGCGGAAGGCGGTGGCCAGGTCGTCGTTGACGAGTACGCGGTCAAACTGCGGGGCGTAGGTCATTTCTTCGGCCGCTTTGGCTACGCGTTTTTCAATCTCTTCCATGGAGTCCGTGGCGCGGTTGATAAGGCGCTCGCGGAGAACTTCCACGGACGGAGCCTGGATAAAGACGGACAGGGCCTGTTCCCCAAAGTATTTTTTGAGGTTTACGCCGCCCTTCACGTCCACGTCGAAGATGATCACGTGTCCCTTGCTCCAGATGCGGTTCACCTCGCTCTTGAGGGTGCCGTAAAAGCGGTCCGGATACACTTCCTCAAATTCCACGAATTTGCCGTCCCGGATGAGGAGGCGGAAGATATCGGCCGAATAGAACAGATACTCCACGCCGTCCTGCTCCTGCCCGCGCGGGGGGCGGGAAGTGGCCGATACGGAGAACTCCACTTCCGGATGAAGACCCAGGATGTGGTTCACGATGGTGCTCTTTCCGCTGCCGGAGGGCGCCGAAAATATCAATACTTTACCAGGCATATTACTTTTATCTTTCCACAAAAATAGCTAAATTTGTGGGCTTTTAGAAATTATTTATTCTATTTATACACAAAACTTATGGTATCTTATAAAGAACTGGGCCTTGTGAACACCCGCGAGATGTTCAAGAAGGCCGTCGCCGGCGGTTACGCCATCCCCGCTTTCAATTTCAACAACATGGAGCAGCTCCAGGCCATCATCCAGGCCGCTGCCGAGACCAAGTCCCCGGTCATCCTCCAGGTTTCCAAGGGCGCCCGCAACTATGCGAACTCCACCCTCCTCCGCTATATGGCCGAAGGTGCCGTCGCTTATGCGAAGGAACTGGGCTGGGAGCACCCCCAGATCTGCCTCCACCTCGATCACGGTGACAGCTTCGAGCTGTGCAAGGACTGCGTCGACATGGGCTTCAGCTCCGTGATGATCGATGCTTCCTCCCTCCCGTACGAGGAGAACATCGCCCTCACCAAGAAGGTTGTTGAGTATGCCCATCAGTTCGATGTTACCGTAGAGGCCGAGCTGGGCGTGCTGGCCGGCGTAGAGGATGAGGTTTCCGCTGCCGAATCCCATTACACCAAGCCGGAAGAGGTCATCGACTTCGCCACCCGCACCGGTTGCGACTCCCTGGCCATCTCCATCGGCACCTCCCACGGCGCCTATAAGTTCACCCCGGAGCAGTGCACCAGAGACCCCAAGACCGGCCGTCTGGTACCTCCGCCGCTGGCCTTCGACGTGCTGCACGAGATTGAGAAGAAGCTGCCCGGTTTCCCCATCGTTCTCCACGGCTCTTCCTCCGTACCGCAGGAATATGTGGATATGTGCAACCAGTATGGCGGCAACCTGCCCAACGCCATCGGCATTCCCGAGGAGCAGCTCCGCGAGGCCGCCAAGAGCGCTGTGTGCAAGATCAACATCGACAGTGACAGCCGTCTGGCCATGACCGCCGCCATCCGCAAGCACCTGGCCGAGAATCCCAGCCACTTCGATCCCCGCCAGTATCTCAAACCCGCCCGCGAAGCCATGAAGCAGATGTACATCCACAAGATTGTGAATGTGCTGGGCTCCGACGGTAAGGCCGAATAATATGAAAAAGAACATCCTCATTGCGGCGGCCCTTGTGGTCGCCGCTTGTGGTCCCCGTCCCGCCGCAGAAGTAGAAAAAGTGGACCTCTTTACCCAGGTGGGCGACAACGGCCTGCTGGTGGACGCCATTGAAATCACCGTAAGCAATCCCCGCTCCCTGAAGGGGCTCACCGCGGCCGATTTTGACCTGGTGAACAACGTATGCGGCAGCTTTGTGGATCCGGAAACCGGAGAAGCTCCCGCGGATTATGCCGATGACCAGATCTCCGTTACCCGTAATGGAAACAAACTCCGCATTGACGCAAAGCCCTTCAACATCAGCGGCCGTTCCGAAGGCTGGTTCAAGCATTTCCCCTGGGAACTGCGCTGCAGCGCGGATTCGGCCCTTAACGTGACGCTGGACAAAGTGAACGATCGGCACATCGCTGTGCTGGACGACTGCATCAAGGGCAGCTTCACCTATGCCGGGCTCACCCGTGAGTACATGCTTTACCTGCCCAAGGATGAGAAGGGTAACGTGATTCCCAATGTGCCCCTCATGGTGTGGCAGATTGGCGGCGGAGAGTACGACAAGGATCTCATGACAGCCGCTACGGCCAACCGCTGCCTGGTTTCGCTGGCAACGGAAGGCGTTCCCTGCGCCGCCCTCATGTTCGCCATCGCCAACCCCAACTACTCCTACAGCGCCTCGCTGGATCCGGAGCGCATCAAGCTGGTGGACCGCAACAACGCCCTCCAGATGGCTTTCATCGATCAGCTCATTGCCGAAGGTAAAGTGGACGGCAGCAGGCTCTTCTGCGCCGGAGCTTCCAGCGGCGGCGGATGCACCATGCGTTTCATGATGCAGTTCCCGGACCGCTTTAAGGCCGCCATCCCTTGCTGCCCCATGGATCCCATCGTGCCCATCCACATGGTACAGGAAAAGTATCCCGGCCAGTTTGCCGATGACTTGGAGAAAGCCTTCCAGGACAAGGTGTACAAGTGGAACGGTACGGATATGGAACTGGCCCCCATCGATACCAAGACCTTCGTGAACCTGCCCATGTACTTTGTGCACGCTTCGTCCGACAACACCTGCAAGATTACCAGCTCTTACTCCTACATCGAGGCCCGTAAGCGCCTGGGTGCCACGGAAGATAAGCTCCTGGTGTATTCCGACGAAGACCTGGCCGCCTACGGCATTCCGTCCATGATAGCCCACTTCTCCTGGGTTCCGCTCCTGGACGACTATTCCGAAGGCAGCGTGATGCAGTGGATGATTTCCCAGTTTTAAGTTTTCAGGGAACGATATTACCACCAAATCGTTCCTGTATTATCAAATAAACGGCCTCCGGGAACACTGGAGACCGTTTATTGTGCCTGGACAAAAAACGTAGGATAAGATAAATAGGGTCTTTATTGCGCCAGCAATAAATGGCCCGTGCCAACGCCCGTGTCCACCGTCCATTTCCACTTAAGGGAAGAATCGAAGCAGTGGAGCTTGCTGCCGGCGGTGAAACTGGCGTCGCAGATGTAGAGGTCCCCGTTGTCCGGGTTGGCGTAAATGCCGTAAGGATAGCCGATACGGGACAGGTCTGAACCGTTGAAGTGCGTGGTGCTTACCACGGAGGCATCGGCCGTGTTCACCTTGTACAGGCACAGGTCGTAGCCGCCGCTCATTTCTGCATCATTGCCAAAAGCGTAGATATAGGCGCCTGAGAGGGCCATTTTGTCGGCGTGGACGCCTGTAACGGTCTTGCAGGTACCGCTGGCTGTGACGGTAGAAAGGCTCATGGGAGCGCTGACGCTCTGGATCCAGTTGCCATCCTCGTCCGGCGTCCAGGTGGATTCGCCGTAGGTGTTCACCCACAATTTGCCGGCCACGGCAAAGAGGCCGTTGAGGTTGGTCTCAGGCAGTTCCATTTGCTGCTCCACTTTGAAGGTGGCCAGATCTATTACGGAAATGCGGTTGTCGTGCTGCCAGTTGTAGCCGCCGCTGTTGGCCACATACAGTTTGGTTCCGCTTACTGCCAGGCCTTCCGGCTGGTAGCCAACGGTGACTTCATCGGCAATAAAAGAAGTGCGGTTAATTCTGTAGACTTTGCCTTCCACCGGGTCTCCGCCATAGACGGCGGCCCCGTAGGAGGAAATGTAAACATGAGTCTGGTCCAGACAGATATGGCGCGGGCTGTCTATGGGAAGGACCTTGTCCAGCTTGAAGGAGGGGATATCCAGCACAGACACCTGGTTGGATGCATTCATGAGCACCCAGAGCTTGCCGTCCACGATGGCCATGTCGTTACCGGTATTTCCCAGGCCCTGGGCAATCCCGGGATTAGCCTGGCTAAATACATCGGCATAATATTTTTTGGTTTTGAAATCGAGCAGGTCCAGAGTGGACGCTCCGGGGAAAGCCCCTTCATTGAGAATGAACAGCTTGGAGCTGCCATTTTGTTCACCTACTTCGACTTCGATGCCCGTGAAATCCAGAATTTCAGAGGCGTTTTCTTTGGTACAACCCGCCACTATCGCAGCGAGGACCGCGCTGAAAACCAGCAGTGATATCTTTTTCATATGCTAAAGAACTTGTACCGCAAAGATACAAATTCTAGAAGGAATAGTCAAGAGAAATCAGCACGTGGAAGCCCGGCATGGGGTATTGTTGGACAATCTGGTACTGCTCGTTGAAGAGATTCTTGAGTTGCAGACCCATTTTCAGCCGCTCTCCCTGCCAGCCAAAAGTGGCATCCCAGGTGGTCCAGGGAGCAATCCGGAATTCCGGCCGGTTGCTGGAAGAGGTATATCGTTCCCCCGTAAGGAAGCCCTGAATCTCCAGGCGGAAACCGTTCCAGGCGCCAAAAAGCTGGAAACTGGTGCTGTGGAGGGGAATGTAGGGGATTTGTCCGTCCGTCTCCGTGTCGTGGGCCCACTGGTACGAATAGCGAGCAGTGAGGCCGGTTTCCCATCGGCCCGCCCCATAGGTGGCCGATGCGGCAATCTCGTCCCCAAAAATGCGTACACCGCCAATATTGTACATGCTCCAGCGGAAAAGGCTGCCGTTGGGGACTGCCACCAGCTTGTTCTGCACCCAATTGTAATAAAGCTCTTCCCGGGCGGTGAAATACCACCGGCCGATGACCTGCTTCCAGCTCCAACGGGCGGCGGTCTGCCATACGGTTTCCGGTTGCAGGGTGCGGGTGGTTACATTGGTGTAAAATAGGTCGTTGAAGGTGGGGAGGCGACAGGAACGCTTTACCAGGCCGCCGAACTCCCATTCAGGCGCGGGATGCCAGTCCAAAAGGAAGGCGGGGGAGAGGAAGCTGTACCTGCCGGCGCCTGCGGAATACTGGTACTGCAGGGAAATACTTGCCCGCCAGGGATCCTTCAAAAGCGCGGCGGAAACGGCTGTATAAAGGGTTTTGCGACGGGCAGAGACCTGTCCCTGCAGGCTTTCCAGCTGTCCGTCCACCGCTCCGCCCAGGTGGAGCCAGTCCGTGACCGCAAAGTCCAGTGCTCCGGAGGCATATACGCTTTGCTGCAGGTAGTTCCAGGTGGCTGATATAGAAGGATCCTGCTCGGAAATATCTACATAATTAAGTACATCCCGGGCATATTTGGCGCGAAGAAGCACTTGCAGCCGCTCCGATAGAACCTGCTCTCCGCCCATTTGGAAAGTGAGGCTACGGTCCTCCTGACGGTCCAGTGAAAGGGGATAGCCGGGGATCTGCTTGTAAATGGGGCCGGGGATGCCCCGGTGGGAGTCGTACCAGTTGAAGGAGGCTTCGTATCGGCCGCCTTCCCGCAGGTAGAACATTTGCGCCAGGGCCCTGAAGGCAGTAACGTCCCCATTCTCCCGGGTCATGAGCGTATCGTACTGATAGTCTTTAATATGGAAAGGGTATCGGCCGTTGGCGGTGCTGCCGGAAAGGAGGAGGCGGGAGCGAAGGCGGGAACCCCAGCCCTGTTCCCAGGAGGCTTCCGGCGCTATGGTCCCGAAGGCGCCTCCGTGCAGATGCAGGCGAAATTGCCGGTCGGCCGATGGAAGGGCGCTGGTAAGGTGCAGGGAGCTGGCGCTGCCGTATTCCCGTGCCGTCTGCAACAGCTGCGAGCGCTGCCCCTCGTAGAGCTCCACGCTTTCCAGGCCGGAGGTGGGAATCCGTCCCAGATCCACCTGCATGTTCTGGGCGTTGTCTATGGGCACGCCGTCCAGGAAAATGGCCGTGTGGGCGCTTCCAAGGCTTCTTACATTCACCGTCTTGAGGCCTCCCACTCCGCCGTAGTCCCGCAACTGGATGCCGCTGAAGTCCCTTATGGCATCGGCCAGGTTCACGCTCCGCTGCAGCTTTTCCCCGGAAGTGGCGTCCGTTGGCGGAGACACAACCCGTTTGGCACTCACGGCCGATGCGGTGAGCGTATCCGGCTGCTGGAGCAGCAGCATGGCTGAAAGAAAGAGCAGCATCTTTTGCCGTTTAGGCGCAGAATCACTAACTTTGGGTGCACAAAATTACTAAAAGATGCCCGCCTTCCCAAACAGACTCCTTCTTTTTTTGCTGCCGATATGCCTTTTGGCCTGCCGTCAGCGTCCCGCACAAACGGAGACGCAGATGGAGTACGCCCAGTGGTTCAGCGTTACGGAAGAGGGGAGTGTGGTGGTCTTTTCACCCTCCGGTGCCGCTCCGGATACCCTCAAAGGGCCTTTCGGCCGGCTGGTATGCATGTCTTCCTCCTATGTGGGCTATCTGGAGGCCATCGGGGCCGATGAAACCGTAGTGGCCGTCTCCGGCCTGGATTATCTGGGCAATGAGGCGGTGAAGGAAAGTGCAGTGGAAGTTGGGTACGACGCCGCCCTAAACTACGAAGCCATCCTGCAGACCCGTCCGGACCTGTTTTTGACTTATGCCGTTTCCGCTGCGGAGCCGCCTTATCTGGCCAAACTCAAAGATCTGGGCGTTCGCTGTGTAATCCTGAGCGAGCATCTGGAAAACCATCCCCTGGCCCGGGCGGAATATGTGAAATTCTTCGGTGCCCTCACCGGTCACCCTCAGGAAGCGGATTCCGTGTTTACCGCCGTAAAGGACCGCTATCTTTCACTGGTGCAGGAGCCGTCTGTCCGCAAAAAAGTGCTCATCAACATCCCTTACGCCGATATCTGGTACATCCCAGGGGCCGATAATTACATGGCGCAGCTGGTCCGGGATGCCGGCGGGGACCTGCTGGGCTCGGAGCCCGGAAAGACGGAATCCGGCACCATCGGCCTGGAGCAGGCCTATGCCTATGCCCAGGAGGCCGATGTCTGGCTGAACCCCGGCTGGTGCCGCACGCGTGAGCAGCTCCGGAGCGTCCACCCGCTCTTTGAGCATTTCTCCGTCCTGGAGAAGTCCGTCTGGAACAACACCCTGCAAACCACTTCCGGCGGCGGCAACCGCTTCTGGGAAACCGGCCCCGTCCATCCGGACTGGATCCTGGAGGACCTGGTGCACATTTTCTCCGCCACCCCTTGGGACATGCACTATTTCTTCCCCTTGGAGTAGTTTTTATAAAATGCTTATATTTGCAGCGTTATGCGTAAGACGATACAAATAGTTCTCCTTCTCCTTGCACTGGCGGCACCGCTGGGGCTTCGGGCGCAGGAGGCGGCCAGAAAGGC
>CAMZCW010000108.1 GCA_947305045.1 uncultured Bacteroidales bacterium
CCTGGGTGTCGTAGTCTCCGCTGATCCACCAGGCGGTGTGGTCCCCGGCGAGGGCAAATTCCGTGAGTTCATCGGCCACCTTGAAATAGGTAAGTTTATTCTCCATGGGGAACTCGTAGCGGAAACCCAGGCCATCATTGTACAGGCGGAAGCGGACATGCATCTTGATGCCATCCTCGCGGGAAAGCTTGAGAAGCATCTCGTTGTAGCGGTTGCGAATGCTTTCTTCCTCGCCCCAGACGGGAGCCCAGGTTTCGTCGAAGGAACTGTAGCTCACATCGTCCAGCTTGAAGCCGTCTTTGAGGTTCATATCCCCCACCAGGTCAAAGCCCAGGCGCGAGGGCAGGATCACATCCGTTTGCCCGTGCTTGAGGGAATACATGGGGACGCCGTCCACAACGTCGGCGCGAAGCTCCAGCGCGCCGTCCGGGCTCTGGAGCGGATTGCGGTCCAGGGGTTTCACCTGAGGAGCGGAGCAGGCGGCAAACGCCAGAATGCCTGACAAAATCAATGAAATGGATTGTTTCATATTAAGATTCTTCACTTCGTTCAGAATGACAACTATCGGGAAAATTCTACAATTAGCGCACTCTTGGGAGCCACGGAAACACCGTTTTGCAGCGTAACGGGCTCGCCGGTGAGAACATCCGTCCCTTTGACAGGGCCGCTGACAAACTCCCTGTAGTGGTCCCAGTCCAGGGTGCGGGGTTCCTCGTTGTTGTTGATATAGACAAATACGGCATCCGTATCCGTGTAGCGGAAATAGGAATAGCTGTTGTCCGTGATGTTGCGGGCGCCCTCGTTGCGGCGGGACAGAAAGTGCAGGGTTTTTCCTTCCTGCACGGCCTTGGAGCCTTTACGCCAGCGGAAGAGGGTGCGGGTGTAGTCGTGCAGGTCCGCCGCGCTTGCATACAGTTCCGGCGCCTGGGCACGTCCCAGGGCAGTGAACAGGTTGCATCCGTCCCCTTCCCAGCCGCCCGGGAAGTCTATGCGCTTGGCGCCGTCGTGCGAGGGGCAGTCCTTGCGCTCCAGGAACATCATCTCGTCCCCGTAATACAGCTGCGGGATGCCGCGGAGGGTGGCCAGGAGGGCCAGACCCAGTTTCATCTTCCTCGGATCTGCGCCCCAGGTGTCGCCGCTGCGGGCGTGGTCGTGGTTGGCAAAGAATATGAGCATGTGGGAAAGATCCTCATACACAAAGTCCTGCGCCAGCACTGTGTAAATGCGGGTCATGCCTTCGTCCCAGTACACTTTTTCCTCGCAGAGGGCGGCATGGATGGCGTGTTCCAGCGGGAAGTCCATGATGGACGGCAGGTTGGAATTGAAGCCGTTCTTGTTGGGATTGTCCTTTTGCCAGTAGGCCACCTGCGGGATGTTGTAGTCCCAGCACTCCCCTACGATGTTCATCTTGGGGTATTCATCCGTAACGGCCTTGCACCACTTGGACATGGGCTCCGGCTCGTTGTACGGATAGGTATCCACCCGAAGGCCATCCAGGCCGGCGTACTCTGTCCACCAAATGGCCCACTGCTGGAAATATTTGAGAACGAAGGGATTATCCAGGTTCATATCCGGCATGGAAGGCACAAACCAGCCGCTTTCCTGACGGTCGCGGTCCACCTGGGCGGCGTTGGGATCCATATACACGGAGAAGAGGGCGTTCATTTGCATATAGGGCTGGTTCACATGATACCAGTCCTTGAACGGGGCATCCTCCATCCACCAGTGCGCCGTACCGCAGTGATTGGTGACAATGTCCATAATCACCTTGAGGCCTTTCTCGTGCGCCTTGGCCACAAAGGTCTTGTAGTGCTCGTTGTCGCCAAATCGCGGGTCGATATGGTAATAGTCTGCGCAGGCATAGCCGTGGTAGCTCTCGCGCGGCTGGTTGTCCAGCAGCAGCGGGGTGCACCAGATGGCCGTAGCGCCCAGATCGGCCATATAATCCAGGTGGTTGATGAGGCCCTGGATGTCGCCGCCGTGGCGGGCCACCGGGTCCTGCCGGTCCACCTTGTCCGGCGTGGCGGGAACCGTCCATGCACGAGCTGAGCCGTCCACGTATTCCCCGCCCTGCCAGGCCTCGTCATTGTCTTGGAAGGCCGATGCAAAGCGGTCCGGCATAACGAGGTAAATCATATCGGCCGTGGTGTAGCTCTCGCGGTCTGCGCTTCCTTTTTCCCGCTGACGGATGATGTACGGATATTTGAAGGACTGTCCGTCCTTGGAGAACACCAGGTAGTAGGTATCCGCCGGGGCCTGAGCGGCCACTTCCACATCCACAAAGAGGAAGTTGGGGCTGTCGGCCTTATGAATCTGTTTCACCTTGAGCCCGCCGCCGGGGATGGACACTTCATACGAGGCAATGTCCGGTCCCTGGACCAGGAGCTGCAGGTCCGTTTTCATGCCCGTCCACCAGCTCAGGGGCTCCACGCGGGTAATTTGCGTTGTCGCTTCTTCCACATCGGCGGGATTCAGCGCTTGCGGAGCCGAGCAGGCGGCGAAAAGGGCGACAGCAGCCATCAGAACAGTCTTTTTCATTTATTTGATTTTGGTTAATACCATGTAATCGCCGGGGGCGAGGGTGATATCGTAAGGAGTCTTGATGACCTCTCCGGTGAACACATTCTTGTATTCTCCCAACAGGTTGAGCGTCATGGTGACAGGGGCGGACTCCAGGTTCAGGAACGGAACGGCCACTTTGTCGCCCTGCGGACGGTTGTCGTTGGCATCGGCCTTCTCCTCTGCGGCCTCCTGCTTTACGGGAATGCCGAAGTTGGCCAGGACAATAACCATATTGTCCTTTACCTCACGGTGGAACGCCACCCAGCCTTCCGGAGCTTCCCACCAGACAATGTCGCCGCCCCTTTCACCGGCAGCCAGGGCCGGGTTTTGATGCTTGAGGCTTACCAGCGTTTTCCAGAAGCTGGTGTATTTGTTGGGCGCCCAGTCCGTAATGGGGTCTTTCTCAAAGAATTCCAGCCGGCGGTCCAGGCCAATCTCCTGACCGGTGTAGATGAGCGGCTGGGAGCCGGGAAGGGTGAAGCAGAGCACGGCGCAGGCATCGGCGGCCTTGCCTTCGCGTTCAAACTCGGTGCCGGCCCAGGAGTTTTCGTCGTGGTTGGAGGTGAAGGTCAGGCGGAAGGCCTCCTTGGGGAAACGGGCGGCGTCGCGGGCTACATAGGCCTTGAGGTCATCCACGGTCTTGCTGCCCTGGGCCAGGCCGTTGAGCAGGTGATGCAGTTCCCAGGCGTAGTTGGCATCGAAGGTGACCAGCGGGTCTGCCAGGTTGTCGCGCTCTGCCTCTGCCAGCAGGTAAGCGTCCGGATAGTCCTTGTTGATGCCGGGCAGGATGCCGTACCAGAAGGCGGCGGGCACTTCACCGGCGGCGTCGCAGCGGAAACCGTCCACTCCCTTTTCCAGCCAGAAGCGCATGGCGTCATCCTGAGCCCACCACACTTCCTCGTTCTCGTAATTGAGGCTGCGGGTGTCTGTCCAGTCATACTCCCAGATGGCGTTGCCTTCTGCATCTCTCTCGTAGAATTCCGCCGGCTTTTCCTTCATCCACACATTGTCCGGGGCGGTCTGGTTGGCCACCCAGTCCAGGATGACCTTGAAACCCAGGCCATGGGCGGCATCCAAAAGGTCCTGGAAGTCCTCCATGGAACCAAACTCCGGATTTACTTTTTTGTAGTCCGAGATGGCATAGTAGGAGCCCAGGGTGCCCTTGCGGCCTTCCGTGCCAATCTCATACATGGGCATGAGCCAGAGAACGTCCACACCCAGGTCCTTGAGACGCGGCAGCTGGGCTTCTACGCCCTTGAAAGTGCCCTCCTCGGAGAACTGGCGGATGTTCACTTCATAGACCACGGAGCTGTAGGTCCATTCGGGATGATACTGCGGTGCTTTGGGGGCGCAGGAGGCCAGGGCCAGCACTGCGCAAAGAGCAAAAAGAAATTGTCTCATATGAGTAGCGTTATTAGTTTTATGTTTATCACACAATATTACACATTTTCCCGCGCAATTGCAATGCTCCCCTTCCATTTTATGGAAGAACGGGCATATGCGGAGGTTGAATGGGAATTGTCATAATTTTACTATATTTGCATTTCGATTGAGAACAATGTAGATTATGGCATACTATGAACTGAACGAGCAGGAGCTCGGACGCAGAGAATCGTTGAATAAACTTCGCGAGTTAGGCATCAACCCCTACCCCGCACCGCAGTATCCGGTAAACACCACCACCACAGAAATCGCCGCCGGCTTTAAACCGGAGGAAGGCAATTTCCAGGATGTGTGCATCGCCGGCCGTATCATGAGCCGCCGCATCATGGGCGCAGCTTCTTTTATGGAGCTGCAGGACAGCGCCGGGCGCATCCAGGTATATGTAAAACGGGACGAAATTTGCCCCGGTGAGGACAAAACCCTGTACAACACCGTTTTCAAGAAACTGCTGGATATTGGCGACTTTGTGGGCATCAAGGGCTTCGCC
The DNA here is from genome assembly GCA_947305045.1 of uncultured Bacteroidales bacterium. Next base: position 4,493 of record CAMZCW010000108.1, read on the forward strand.
TTCTTCACCCAGACCGGCCAGCTGAGCGTCCACGCCAAGGAGCTCACCGTCCTGAGCAAGTCGCTCCGCGTGCTGCCCATCGTCAAGACCGATGCAGACGGAACCGTGCACGACAGCTTCGAGGACCCGGAGCTTCGCTATCGGCAGCGCTATGTGGACCTGGTGGTGAACCCGTCCGTAAAAGAGAACTTCGTCAAGCGCACGCTCATCATCAACACCATGCGCCAGTGCTTCAACGAGGCCGGCTGCCTGGAGGTGGAAACGCCTATCCTTCAGCCCATTCCGGGCGGTGCAACGGCCCGTCCGTTCATTACGCACCACAACGCCCTGGACGTAGACATGTACATGCGCATTGCCAATGAGCTGTACCTCAAGCGCCTGATTGTGGGCGGCTTTGCCGGCGTGTACGAGTTTGCCAAAAACTTCCGCAACGAGGGCATGGACAAAACCCACAACCCGGAGTTCACCTGCGTGGAAATGTACATTGCCTATAAGGACTATATCTGGATGATGGAATTCACGGAGCAGATGCTCCAGCGCGTGGCGGAGGCCACCGGCGGCGTGAAAAAACAGATCGGCGGGAACGAAATTTCCTTCGAGGGACCGTTCCGCCGCCTGCGCATCCTGGATGCCATCCAGGAGTATGCCGGCGTGGATGTGAAGGGCATGGACGAGGCCCAGCTGCGGGAGGTTTGCAAAAAGCTCAACGTGGAAGTGTCGCCGGAGATGGGCGTAGGCAAGCTTATCGACGCCATTGTGGGCGAATACGTGGAGAAGAACCTGGTACAGCCCACCTTCCTGATCGACTATCCCGTAGAGATGAGCCCGCTCACAAAGCGCTGCCGCTACGACGACACCCTCACCGAGCGCTTCGAGCTCTTTGTGAACGGCAAGGAACTGGCCAACGCGTACTCGGAGCTCAACGACCCGGTGGACCAGCTGGAACGCTTCGAGGAGCAGGCCGCCCTTAAGAGCAAGGGGGACGATGAAGCCATGTATATTGACTATGACTTTGTGCGCGCCCTGGAGTATGGCATGCCGCCCACCAGCGGTATCGGCATCGGTATCGACCGCCTCACCATGTTCATGACCGGCGCCGAGAGCATCCAGGACGTGCTCTTCTTCCCCATGATGAGACCCGAAAAATTCTAACGCGCTATGGCAAAAATATTTACCTTAGACCAGCAGAACAAAAAGATTGCCGGTGTATGCGCCGGCCTGGCCAACTATTTTGACATTGACGTCACGCTGGTGCGCGTTCTGTTCCTGGTGGCCCTTATCGCGGGTTGCTCCCTGGGCTTCTGGGCATACATCATCCTGTGGGCGGTGGCCCCGAACGATGCCAACGTTCCCACGGTATAATGCGGATAGAGACCATTACATCGGCCCAAAACCCGAAAATCAAGCATCTGCTCCTGCTGCAGGAAAAATCCAAAGCGCGGCGGGAGCAGGGTCTTTTTGTGGTGGAAGGCATGCGGGAACTGACGCACTGCCTGGAGGCCGGTTACACCGTAAAAACCATCTTTATTTGTCCCGCTATCGCAGGTGGTTTAACTGCGGAGGGTGTTGTATCGCAAATCTCTGGCCACCCTCGGCCGGATAAGAGGGAGGGGCCCGCTGGCGTAGCCAGTGGGAGGGGCCGGAGCAAAGCGGAGGCGATTTGCGATGCAATACCCTCCGCAGATGAACCTTTAGTTATCGAGCTTCCTGAGCAGCTTTACCGCAAGGTGGCGTACCGGGAGAGTACGGAGGGGATTATCGCGGAGGTGGAGTATAAGACACTGGTACTCAAGGATTTGCAGCTTCCGGAGAATCCGCTTATCATGGTGCTGGAGAGCGTGGAGAAGCCCGGCAACCTGGGTGCGGTGCTGCGGAGCGCAGACGCAGCCAAGGCGGACGCCGTGCTTATCTGCGACCCGCTTACAGACCTGTACAACCCCAACCTCATCCGGGCTTCCATCGGCGCGGTGTTTACCGTTCCCACCGTGGCGGTCTCGTCAGAGGAAGCCATTGCCTTCCTGCAAGCGCGTGGCATTCAGATACTTACCGCCCAGCTGCAAGATTCTTCGCTGTATTACGATGTGAACATGAAGCGCGGCACGGCGCTGGTGATGGGGACGGAATCCACCGGCCTCACTCCCCTGTGGCGCAAGGCCGCCACCGCCCACATCCGCATCCCCATGCTGGGCCGGCTGGACAGCCTCAACGTTTCCGTGAGCGCCGCCATTCTCCTGTTCGAAGCCGTTCGTCAGCGGCAGGGATAAAACCCTTATTTCACCAGATTGATGGCGCCAAAGACGCCCAGGGAGGCGGCGAGCATGATGGCCCCGGCCAGCAGGACGCCCAGCAGGACGTACAGGACGCTCTTCTTGAAGTCCATATTCAGGATGGAAGCGGCGAGCGTGCCCGTCCAGGCGCCGGTGCCGGGCAGCGGAATGCCTACGAACAGCAGCAGGGCCCAGTAGAGGCCGCGACCTGCCTTGGCTTCCAGCTTGCGACCACCCTTTTCCCCTTTTTCCAGGCACCAGGTAAAGAAGCCGCCAATCACTTTTTTGTCCTTGCCCCACTCCAGGATGCGGCGGGCAAAAAGGAAGATGAACGGTACAGGCAACATATTGCCTACCACCGAGATAATAATGGACGGGACGATAGGAAGCCCCATGCCCACGGCGATGGGAATGGCACCGCGAAGCTCGATGAGCGGCACCATGGATATCAGAAAGATCAGGAGGTACTTCTTCATTGGTTAGCAGCGATAAGTGCACGGATTTCTTCCTTGGCGTCCCGCCAGCGGGGAATGTCAATTTTGGTGCCGATCACCTCCACCACCTTGGCGGCAATGATGGAGCCAATCTCTCCACAAACACGCAGCGGCATGCCCAGCGAATGGGCGTAGAGGAAACCGGCCGCATAGGTATCCCCGGCACCGGTAGCGTCCACAGGCGTAGCGGGCCAGGGCTCGATGAAGTGGTATTCATCCCCGGACTTGACCATCGACCCGGCTTTTCCCACCTTTACGACAGCAATGTCGCACACGTTTGCGAGCTCGTCAATGGCCTCCCGCGGGGCCTTCTTGGTGAAGGCTTTGGCCTCTGACTCGTTGGCAAAGACGATGTCCACGTAGTTCTCCACCAGGTTGTGGAAGAAGGCGTCGTTGGACTCCACTACATTATAGGAGGCCA
>CAMZCW010000109.1 GCA_947305045.1 uncultured Bacteroidales bacterium
TGTTTTTACCGTTGGCCGTGGCCTTCGCGCTGTGCGTCACGCCGGCGCTGGCCCAAAACGGTTCACTTCCGGTGACGGGAACGGTACGGGACCAAAGCGGAGCGCCGCTGCCGGGAGCAACGGTATCCGTAGAGGGCACTGCAAACGGAACCGTAACCGACGCCACCGGAAAATTCTCCCTCAAAGTGCCTGGGGAGGGCTCTCTCCTGGTAGCGGAATCCCTGGGATACAAGAGTGTCAAAATGAAGGTTGGCACCCGCCGCAGTTTTGACTTTGTCCTGGAGGAAGACAGCGAGTACCTGGACGAGGTGGTTGTGATTGGCTTTGGCGAGGCCAAGAAGGCGGACCTTACCGGTTCCGTGGCCGTGGTCAAGATGCAGGATGTGGAAAACACAGCCACCATTTCCGTGGACCAGGCCCTGCAGGGCCGTGTGGCAGGAGCGGACATCATGAGCGTTTCCGGAGACCCTACGGAAGGCACCTCCATCCGCATTCGCGGCTCCCGTTCCATTACCGCCGGTAATGAGCCGCTCATTGTGGTGGACGGCGTGATGAATGCCGTCCAGGACCTGAGCGACCTCAATTCCTCCGATATCGAGTCCATCTCCGTGCTCAAGGATGCTTCGTCCACGGCCATTTATGGATCACAGGGTGCGAACGGCGTTATCATCGTGACTACCAAACAAGGGTCGCCCACGGCGTCAAAACCTACGGTGACTTTTACGGCAAAGGCGGGCTTTTCCCAATTAGCCCGTAGCCTGGACTACATGAACGCAGCAGAGTTTGCCACCTATAACAACGACCGCATCGACTTCTCCAAGAGTGCCCATGGCGATGTGTATCCCGTGACACCCAGTTATACGCAAAAGTATGCAGACCCGGAGGCCCTGGGCGCAGGCACCGACTGGCTCAAGTCCATTACCCGTACGGCCGCTTTCCAGGAGTATGCGTTGTCAGTTACCGGCAACAGCAAGAAAACCAATTATTTCGCATCCATTTCCTATGCAGACGACCAAGGTATTATCCTGGATTCCGGTGCCAAGCGTGTGATTGGCCGCCTGAACCTGGGCCATCGTTTCAACAAGTGGCTCAAGGTGGACTATAATGCCAATATCCTTTATCGTCTCAACAACAACAACAAGACCTCTATCGGCGGTACGGCCGTGTGGTCCGGAGCCGTTTACATCTCCCCGGTGCTGGGCATCGATTCCGAGGTGAACGACCTGTACAATTATGGGCAGGGAAGCCCCTTCAACAACCCTTACATCACCATCAAGGAGTCCGTGAACCAGCGCAAGAGCTTCGCCAACACCCAGACGCTCGCTCTTACACTGACGCCCATCAAAGGCCTGACCATCCAGAGCCGGAACACCTACTACAAGTACGACACCCACCTGTACAAGTACTTGCCCGGTACGCTTCCCGTACGCCGGCTTTCCGGAACCGGCGGCCAGGTGGACCGTGCCGACAATGATTTAGTGCAGCTCAATACCGACAACACGGTTACCTACAAGACCGACATCGCCCGCGTGCATCACCTGGACGCCATGGCAGGCATGTCATTATATTATAAGCGCATAAACCAGCAGAACATCACCGGAAAGGGGATGCTGGTGGACGAACTCAAGTGGAACGATCTCAGCGCCATTGCCGATAAAGACAATTACACGCTCACTTCTGACAACCAGGAGGTGCGCAAGCTCTCTTTCCTGGCGCGTGTGAACTACAATTACAAGCAGCGTTACTACGTTACCTTTACCGGCCGTGCCGATGCCTCATCCAACTTTGCCGCCAACAACAAGTGGGGCTTCTTCCCATCCATGGCCCTGAAGTGGAACCTGGCCAACGAGCCCTGGCTCAAGCGTACCCGCATTTTCCAGGACCTCTCCCTGCGGTTCAGTGCCGGCCGTACCGGTAACGACGCCATCGCCCCGTATAAGTCCCTGCAGCAGCTGAGCTCTTCCACGGCCGGTTATCTGCTGGGCGACGGCCAGTCCACTTACTACTATCCTTCCCGCCTGGACAGCCCCAACCTCACCTGGGAAAAGACAGACTTGTATAACCTGGCTTTGGATATGTCCGTGCTCAAGGGCCGCATCAAGTTTACTGCGGAAGGCTATATTGCCAACACCCGGGACCTGCTCCTGAGCGTGCAGAAGGCCCAGCAGACCGGTTATGGCAATTTCACGCAGAATCTGGGTCGCACCTCCAACAAAGGCGTGGAACTGAGTCTGGAAACCCGGAACATCGTCAAGAAAAACTTCTCCTGGACCACTTCGTTCAACATCTCCCACAACCGTCAAATGGTAGAGGACATTGGTGGCGAGAGCGAGGTGGTGGCCATGAAGGACCAGAAGGGCTACATGATTTACGGCTATCGCGCCGGCTATCCCTTGAACTCGCTGTGGGGCTTCCAGTACGGCGGTGTATGGCACAATCAGGAGGAAATTGCCGACAATGACATCACGCACCAGTATGTAGATTACTACGCCAAGCCCTACAAGTGCGGCCGTCCCAAGTACGTGGACCAGAACCATGACGGCATCCTGGACAACCAGGACCTCACCTATTTGGGGAACGCCGATCCCATCGTTTACGGGGGTCTGCAGAATAACTTCCACATCTATGGTTTCGACCTGGGCATTTTCCTGGCCTATTCCGTAGGCGGAAGCATTTACAACTATTCTGAATTCTTCATGGCGGGTACCTACTGCTCCAACCAGTACCGCTACATGCTCAACAGCTGGCATCCTTACCGCAATCCGGAGTCCAACTTCCCGGCGGCCGGCGCCAGCGGCTCCAGTATGCTTCCCAGTGATTTCATGGTGCACGACGCCTCGTACCTGCGCCTGAAGAGCGTGAAACTCTCCTACAAGTTCGACCTGGACAAGAAGGTGAAGTGGATGCGCAGCATCACGGTGGGCATCAGCGCCGAGAACCTCTTCGTCTGGACCCGGTACAACGGCTTCGACCCTGACGTCTCATCCAAGGTGGAGGATCAGGAATCTACTATCAGAAGGGCCGATATCGGCGCATACCCGCGTCCGCGCAAGATTATCGGCATGGTTCAAATCAAATTCTAAGGGCGTATGAAAAAGACAGTATTATTGTTTGCAAGTATCCTGGCCCTTAGCCTTGCCAGTTGCTCCAAGTTCCTTGAGGAAAAACCCTCTTCCTTTGTGGACAGGGATAATTACTTCAAAAGCGAGGCACAGTGTCGCACGGCTGTGAATTCCTGCTATGTGGGCCTTAGGACCGTTTATTCGTCCACGTTGTTCACGCATTTGGAAGGGACCACGGACATCTGTTATGTGCCATCCGTCTCGGACGTAAACGCCATCCTGGATATCAACCCGTCCCAGTGCAACATTTCCAAGACCGTGTGGAGCACGGCCTACAAAGCCATTATGTACAGCAATGCCGCCATTGCCGGTATTGAGAAGTCCAGCTCCATTGGCGAGAACGTGCAGAAGGACCTCTTGGCCGAAGCCAAGACCATGCGAGCCTTCTGGTATTACCTGCTCACCGGCCTGTTCGGCGATGTGCCTTACTATACCGACGATGTGGTGGACCAGCCCACTATGGACCGCATCGCCCACCTGGGACGCATGGATGCCGTAGCAACCCGCGCAGCCCTAATCAAGGAGCTGCAGGACTGCTACAGCTACAACGGCGACGTCTATACCGGCGCACTTACGCAGGTGCGGGCCAATGACAACGAAGAAAAAGGCCGCGCCGGCTGGGCCATGGGCATGATGCTCATCGGCAAGCTGGCCCTTTGGAATGCCTACGCCGATGTCACTTCCGGCACGGACTGGTTCCAGACCGCTATCGACGCCCTGGAGCGCCTGGTGCCCATTTACGGTGAGCTTTCCCAGTATCCGCTGAGCGACCTTTACTTCAGTGTGAAAGACACGCCGGAGCGTATTTTCGAAATCCGGCATGCATATACGGAGGGCACCCTTTCCTACGCCGGTACCCTGGCCCAGAACTGCATGCCTTCCTACAATAGCACCACCCAACTCTTTGACGGAGTGAGCATCCCCTGGTTGGGAACGGAGGCCAAGGTTGGGACCTGCAACCGCCCCAGCACCTATTTCTACGGCGCCCTGCAGCCGGACAACGGACAGGACCGGCGTGTGGATGTGAACCAGGGCCGTCGCTTTGAAGGAACCGCCTTCTCCAATGGACTGGCCAAGCCGTGGATGGGCCCCAAATTCTGGTGCCCTTACATGAAGACCACCTATGACTCCAACAATTATCCGGTGTTTCGTTATGCCGATGCCCTGCTCCTGCTTGCCGAGGCCTACTGTGCCAAGGAGGACAAAGAGAATACGGAGAAATACCTGAACATGGTACGTTCTCGTGCCGGATTGCCGGATTACGTGGCGGGCAACTGGGCCAAGACCACGCAGGAAGTGCGTGACGAGCGCGCCCGTGAACTGTTTGGTGAGTTCCAGCGCAAGTTTGACCTGGTTCGCTGGAACATCTGGTACGACAGCGTGCGTGAATATTGGCAGGTGGAAATGGAGGCGCGCGCCATTCCTACGCATCTGCAGCGCTGCCACCGCTATCTTCCTATTCCCATCGAACAGGTGGTGAACTCGGGCTATGCCCTTGACAACAACGAATATAACGCCTACGGAATGTAATATGAGACGGATTCAACTACTTTTGCCTGTCCTGGCACTGCTTCTGGCGATCGTGGGCTGCTCCCAGCGCTATGAACTCAACCTGCCCCTGGCCCTGAACCGGACGGAAATGCGTTTCGACGCTTCCGGCAACAGTTACTACGTGCTGGTTTATTGCCAGGGTGACTGGACCGCCACCCTGGAAAAAGACGTTCCCTGGGTCTCCCTTTCCCGTAGTTCCGGGCATGGGAACAGCCAAATCATGGTGTCCGCAGACCTGAACCGCAGCGTGTCCCGCGGTGTGGTGCTCACCGTTCGGAGCGGAGATTCCGTGAAGGAAATGTATATTTCCCAGAAGAGCGGCAGTAGCGAGATCGGCAACTACAACTTGATAAAAGAAAGCGTAGAAATGCTCCGGGGAGCCTCTGTAGGCCGCATGTCTGCCGGAACCGATCTGGACGAGGAAACGCTCTCCAATGTGGAAACATCCGTTGATTATGGAGAAGTTGCTACGGAGCCCTGGATTCACAACATTCAGGTGAGCCGTTCCCGTGTTACGTTCGAGGTGGATGAAAACACCTCAGGTGCAGCCCGTAGCGCTGTAGTTCACCTGAGTTTCCCCCTGGCCCGTTGGGACAATCCCATACAGGCCTTCTTTACGGTGAACCAATCGGTGGCTGAGCCAGCTCAAATCCAGGCAAGCGTGAAGCCTCTTTCCGACGGCAAGGCACCGGCGTGGGCCGAAGGCGACCGCCTGCTTTTGCTGGATAGTGACGGGAGCGGCCTCATTCCGGCGGAGGTTTATACGGCCGCCGGCTCCCAGGCCACCCTCCTGTTCAATGCCGAAGCTGTTCAAGGTGGCATTATGGGTGGTGTGTATCCGGAAGATTATGTGAACCGCTGGAGCGACGGAAAGGTGTATGTCCAACTGCCCGAGAACCGGCCTGGCATTACTTCCCTGGCAACCGCGGAGGACCTGGTCCTGATGGCCGGAAAGCGGGAAGGAGAAACGGTGATGCTGGCGGGCGCCTGCGCACTGCTTTGCTTGAATTTACAGGGAGAAGGAACGCTGCAGCAGTTGAGCATGGTGGCAGAAACCCCCATTGCCGGTATGGGTACGGTGGATATGTCCCTGGAGAATCCGGCGTATGTTCCCGGTAACACCGGCAGCCCCCAAATCTCCTTCACTTTACCGGAGGAGGGCATTGCTCTTCCCGTACAGCTGTATGTGGCAGTCCCCGAGGGCGATTTAGGCACCATTCTGGTCAATGCCATCACCAGCACCTGGAGCGGCTGCGTCAGCGGCAAGGCCCAGGAGGCCGGAACCGCCGGTACGATTATTCCGCTTTCTGAACTCAGTTTCAGCTTACCTGGACAGGCTATCGACCTTACCCAAGGCGACAAATGGGCCAATTGCTTCATGGTGAGTGGAACCGAGGAGGCTGTTTACAGCGTGGCGGTCCGCCGTCCCGACGGAACGGTTCCCGCCTCCGACATCAAACTGTGCTCCGTCCTGTGGCAAACAGCCCCTGGCGTGATAGACTATCTGGCCCTGGATCCCAGCGGTTCCAGCTTGTATTTCCGCAAGAGCCAGGGCAACCCGGGGAGCGCGCATGTGGCGGTGATGAACGGAGACGGCGTCATCCGTTGGAGCTACCATATCTGGGCGCCGGCAACGTCCGTAGAAGAACGCACATTGGGCGCCTGGACCTTTATGGACCGCAATGTGGGTGCGGTCAAGGCCGATGCACGCGACTTTACCAACGCTTCCATCGGCATGCATTACCAGTGGGGCCGAAAGGACCCGTTCCCGCCGGCAAAGGCAACCGGCGCCAGCGGCAACGGCATGCGCTCCACGGTGTATCCGGACAACATCGCGTTTGTGACGGCCCAGGACGGCGTGAGTCAGGAAGTGGCGGACGCCACCCCCAACACCTACTATTGGGGCAGCGGTGCCAGTGGCAAACAGGACTGGCGGGATGTCCAGGACGATGCGCTGTGGGCATCGGCCACTTCCAACGCCAACCCTTGCCCTTATGGCTGGATGGTCCCGTCCAATGATGCGCTGGGCGTAATCCCGGAGCGCCTGAAGGCGGCCGAGTACGTGTCCAAGGTGGGTATCACCATCCAGGACGACAACGGAAAGGAAATGCTCTTCGTACCTGGCGGCGTTTACCGCAGAAGTACTTCTACAGCCAGCGAACTGGCTAATATGAGCGACGGCTGGATCTGGTCTTCCACGCCTTACGAAATGGGAGATTATCGCGGTTCTTACCGTCTGTGGTATCAAAGCAATGTGAACAACCGACGGATAGATACCAATTATCCTCAGCGACGTTGGGGCGGAAATGTAAGATGCGTAAAAGTCAAATAGTTATGCGAATATTACGTCAAACCATTGTGCTGGGAGCAGTCGCCTTGTCGATGCTCTCCTGCAGCAAAGACATAAATGAGCGCACCATCCATGAAGGAAGCGGTCTGGGATTTCCCCAGAAACTGTACACCCTGGAGGCAGAGGCGGGCCAGCTGGCCATTCCGGTTCTTGCCACCCGCGCGTTCGACGTGACCACGGAGGCTTCCTGGATTACGGTCCCCCAGACGGCGCCAGCCGGCCGGGAGGGCTTTCTGGCCCGCTATACAGCCAATCCTTCGCTTCCGCGCGCCGCGCAGGTTATCGTTGCCATCGACAATCACCGGGATACTGTGACGCTGCGCCAGAAGGGGAATGTGGAGCCGGAGTTGACAACCGCTTCCCCGGTCATAGCGGTCAAGGGCTCCGTCGCCGGTAAATGCGAAGTGGCGCTTCAGACCAACCTGGCTGCCGGTGACTTGGTGCTCACCTGGGACAGCGAGGGTAACGAAAGCTGGATAGAGGACGTGAAGGTGGAGGGTGGCAAACTCCAGTTTAACTACAAGGCCAATCCGCTTTCCCATACCCGTCACGGCA
>CAMZCW010000110.1 GCA_947305045.1 uncultured Bacteroidales bacterium
AAAACAGGAATACAAGGCTCAGAATTAATGTGGAGAGAACTAGAATCTTTTTCATGGCACACTTAGTTTTAGAGTATATAACGCAAAGATATGCAAAAATATACAAAAGTGTACAACTCAGCTCAAATCTTCAATTTTGAATCCTTCCAAATGCGAGATTAGGTTCTTGAGTGAATCAAGATAGTTTCTCTGCTGCATCCGGAGTTGAAGATGGATCTTCTCTCCTGAAACAGAATAGGACTCTACATGGATACCGCTGTTCTTGAGGGTATCCAGCATCGCCACCAGCACCTCTTCCGTGCGCGACGACAATGTGATATCCACGATTTTGTCACCATAGCGCAGGTGAAGTTCTTGACATACTTGTCGCCATCATACTTCCTCACTAGGTAGTTGAAATGGTTGCGATCATGAATTTTTACCGGACACTAATGAGAATGTTTAATAATACCTCCAGACCGCAGGACGACACATGCCCCGTAAAATGGAAACAATTGACACACAGCTTGTTACAGAAAATCACCCATGTCAATATGCATAGATGATTTTGCGTAAACAACTAATAATCAGCTACTTCCATTTTACAGCCAATGTGATTCATCGGGAAAATCAGCGCTGTTGCATTATCGGCCCATTCGGTATCGGGAATTTTCCATAAAATTGCTACATTTGTACGATAAACTTAGGACGATTATGAAAATTGGCATTTGCAACGACCACGCAGGCGTGGAGTACAAGTTTAAACTCATCAAGATGCTCCAGAAACGCGGCATTGAGGTTGTGAATTTTGGCACGGACACCACCGACAGCGTGGATTATCCGGACTTTGCCCATAAGCTGGCCTATGCCGTGGAAAACGGCGAGGTGGACCTGGGCATCGCCCTTTGCGGAACCGGCAACGGCATGGCCATCACCCTGAACAAGCACCAGGGCATCCGCGCCGGCCTGGCCTGGGGCACCGCCATCGGCCATCTGGTGGCGCAGCACAACAACGCCAACGTGCTGGTGCTGCCGGCCCGCTTCATCAGCTACCGCCTGGCATCGGCCATCGTGCGCGAGTGGCTGGACACCCCGTTTGAGGGTGGCCGTCACCAGAAGCGCATCGACAAGATGCCCGTTAAATGAGTTTCTCCCGTGACATTGCCGACTATCCGGAAGGCATTGTGCTGGCGGTAGACAAGCCCTACCGCTGGACCTCGGCGGATGTCATCCGCAAGCTCAAGTACGCCGCCATCAGGCACTTCGGGAAGAAGAACCTGAAGGTGGGGCATGCGGGCACGCTGGATCCGCTGGCAACGGGGGTGCTGCTGGTTTGCATCGGCAATGCCTGCAAACGGGCGCAGGAGCTGCAGGACCACGACAAAGAATACATTGCGCGCATCCGCTTTGGCGCCACCACCCCGTCGTATGACCTGGAAAAGGAGGTGGACCGCCGGTTTCCGTATGAGCACATTACGGCCGATGCCGTTCGCGCAGCCCTTCCCGCCTTCCTGGGCGAGCAGGAGCAGGTGGCCCCGCTGTTCAGCGCCAAGAGCGTGGACGGGGTCCGGGCCTATGAACTGGCCCGCAAGCTGTACCGCGCCGGCAACACAGCGGCCATCGACGCCGCCGCCCTGGAAACCCTCCAGCGTAACCGCATCACTATTAGCGAGTTGGAACTACTGGCCTATTCCGAGGAGGGTATAGAGGTCTCCGAACCGTCGCTCCGCGACCCCTCCCAAGCGCAACGCTCTTTGAGCGGCTGTGGGCCCCTCCCTCTTACACGGCCGAGGGTGGCCATGGGTTCGGAGACCTCTATACCCTCCTCCGCATCGTCCCGCATCCATGTGGCCGATACTTCGGGGCTGGGGCTGCCGGAGGCCACCATCCGCATCGCGTGCTCCAAGGGCACGTACATCCGCGCCTTCGCCCGCGACCTGGGAGAGACGCTGGGCTCCGGGGCGCACCTGAGCGGGCTCATCCGCTCCCGGAGCGGAGATTATACCATCGACCAGGCACTTTCCGTAGAGGAGGCCCTGACATTGTTACAAGCAGAATGAAAAAACTGAGTCTTTTTATGGCGACACTCCTTGCCAGCCTTTCCGCCCTTGCGCAAGAGTGGGGCGTAGTAAATATTTCCGTGTGCAACCTGCGCAATACGCCCACGTACAGCGCAGAGATGGTGTCGCAGGCCCTTCTGGGCACGCCCGTGCACATCCTGCAGACGGGCGGCAGCTACAACTGGCCGCAGGTGCAAACGCCGGACACCTACACCGGCTGGGTACACAAGGACGCCATCACGGTAATGGATTACGCGGCCTATCACGCCTGGAACGTGGCCCCGAAAGTGGTGGTGACGGCGCTTACCGGTATCGTCCATAAGGAGGCGTCCATGCAGTCCGCAACGGTGTCGGACGTGGTAGCCGGCGACATGCTCCGCTACCTGGGCAAGCGCGGCAACTACTTCAAGGTGGCCTTCCCGGACGAGCGCACGGGTTACCTCTCCCGCAAGCTCGCCAAGGAGGAGGACGAGTGGCGCAAGGACATCAGCCTCTCGCCGCAAGCCATCCTGGAAACCGCCAAGAGCATGCTGGGCTTCCCGTACCTCTGGGCCGGGATGTCGCCCAAAGGCATGGACTGCAGCGGCTTTGTGCGCACGGTCCTGTTCATGCACGACCTTATTCTCCCGCGCGACTCCGGTCCGCAAAGCAAGGTGGGTGAGCGCATTACGGACATGAACCAGCTCCAGCCGGCGGACCTGGTGTTCTTTGGCAGGTGGAAAGAGGACGGCACCGCCGGCATCAGCCACGTGGGCTTCTACCTGGGCGGCGGGCGCTTCATCCACTCGCTGGGGCTGGTGAAAATCGGCAGTTTTGTACCACAGGACGCCTGTTATGATGCCTATAATACGGGCCGATACCTCTTCGGCACGCGTTTCCTGCCGTATATCGGCACGGATCCGCTCATCCAGACCACGTTAAGCAATCCTTATTATGCAGAATAGACGCGATTTCCTGAAAACCTCGGCCCTGGCAGCGGCCGGTGTGGCGCTGGTGGGTTGCACCGGCGGTCCCGAGCGCTTCAACATTGTCAAGGGCGACGGCCGTATGCACCTGAAGTTTTTCCCATACGAACTGGAACTCACGCACACCTTCACGGTGGCATCGTACAGCCGCAAAACCACGCCGGACGTCCAGGTAGAGATTGAATATGAAGGCGTTACGGGCTACGGCGAGGCTTCCATGCCGCCCTACCTGGGGCAGTCGGTGGCCTCCGTGACGGCCTTCCTGGAGAAGGTGGATCTCTCGCAGTTTACGGACCCGTTCCAGCTGGAGGACATCCTTGCCTATGTGGACAGCCTCTCGGAGGGCGATTCCGCCGCCAAGGCCGCTATCGACATTGCCCTGCACGACCTGGTGGGCAAGCTCATGGGCCAGCCCTGGTACCGCATCTGGGGCCTGGACCCGGCCAAGGCGCCATCGACCACCTATACCATCGGCATCGACACGGCCGATGTCGTGCGCGAAAAAACGCTGGAAGCCGCCGGGCGCTTCAATATCCTGAAGGTGAAGGTGGGCCTGGAAACGGACGAGGAAATGATTCGCACCATCCGTTCCGTCACCGACGTTCCGCTGGCGGTAGATGCCAACCAGGGCTGGAAAGACCGCTCCAAAGCCCTGGACGAGATTCACTGGCTGGCGTCTCAGGGCATCGTGATGGTGGAGCAGCCCATGCCCGTGACGCAGCTGGACGACATTGCCTGGCTCACCGAGCGCAGTCCCCTCCCCATCTTTGCCGATGAAAGCATCCAGCGCCTCAAGGACATTCCCGCTCTGGTGGGCGCCTTCTCCGGCATCAACATCAAACTGATGAAATGCACCGGCATGCGGGAAGCCTGGAAGATGGTCTCCACCGCCCGCGCCCTGGGCATGAAGGTGATGGTGGGCTGCATGACGGAAACCTCCTGCGCCGTCTCCGCCGCCGCCCAGCTCTCCCCCGCCGTGGACTTCGCAGACCTGGACGGCAACCTCCTCATCTCCAACGACCGCTTCCGCGGCGTTCGCGTGGTGGACGGCAAACTCACCCTGCCCCCCGATCCCGGCATTGGCGTAACCCTTGTAAAGTAAATATTTTTTACTAACTTTGCAGTCCACTTCCCGGTGAGTTGTCCGAGTGGTTGAAGGAGCCTGCCTCGAAAACAGGTTTGCGTGCGAGCGCAACGGGGGTTCGAATCCCTCACTCACCGCAATAAGGTAGCAAAAAACTGCGTCAAGCTTGCTTGAACGCAGTTTTTTGATGGCTTATTGGCAAAGCATTTCCATCATTTCAGTATGCCCCGGTCCAGGGCCTCGCGGTTGAGGTAAATGTAGGTGGTGTTCAGGACCATATAGTCGCGGGACATGTACCAGATGCCCTCATAGGGACCGCTCTCCTGCCCCCAGGAGTTCTTGACCAGGTAATACGGCTCCCCTGCCTCGTCCACGGCCTTGCCATAGATGAGCATGACGTGGTCGTAGGTGAACTCCCAGTTGTTCCACTGCTCCTGCCGGAGCTCCTGCGTGGGCACAACGCCCTCCGGCAGGAACGCAAGCCCTTCCCTCCGATAGAAATTGCCGGACACATCGCCGCCCCAGGCTACGGTATAGCCCTTGTCGATAGCCTTGTCAAGCGCAGCCATGAGCTGCTCAATGGGGATGTTGTAACTGGGCTTGAGGCGCCATTTGTAAGGGGCCTCCAGCACAAACCATTCATTAAAGGGATGATGCGTGAAGCTGGTCAGGCTCACGTAATCGTCCATGTTAAGGCCAATGTGACGGGCAAAGGACTTGGGCGTATAGGTAACACCCTCATACACAAACGTTTCCGGGCATTTTCCCACATACTTGTCGATAACCGCCTGCACGCTGTCCCGCCAGTGCTCGACCGGGCGTTTGTTACGCAGCGGGGCCTGCTCCTCCGCGGTAAAGCGGTTCAGCTCCGGCTTGCCCTCGCTCCACACAATGGCGCTGACAGTGCGCTCCAGCTCCGGGAAGAACGTCCGGAAATTGGCATACGGCTCGCCCACAAGGGAACCCGGCAGGGGCATGGCGTCCTCAGGGCAGATGCCGTGCCGGCGGATGACATCGGCCACGTCATCACAGGAACCGCCCTCGGAGATTTGGCTGAATCCGTGCATGCGGACATAGTGCGTGGCGCAGTCCATATAGTCCTTGTTCACCACGAACATCTCGCAGAGGTCGTAGGTCCTGCCGGTCTTCCGGAGAAGCTCGCTCTCAAAGTAGCCCAGCGTGGCGTAGTCCCAGCAGGTGCCGCTGCGGTACTGGTTCTTCACGCTGGTGATGGGCAGCTGCTTGACAACGGTGAAAGACTTCTGCGGCAGTGCAGGCGCTTCCGGAGCCGCGCTTACGGCAGGCCGGGTGGCGACGTCGCTCTTGCGGGTATAGGTGTAAGACGCCCCATTTTCCAGCAGGGGCCAGGTGGACTTGGTAAATGTGACCGTGGCGGTGTCCCCTTTCACGGTGATAAGCCCGCCGATGGGCGCTCCGCTGGCGTCGGTGGCCGTAAAGGCAAGGCCCTCGTCCGTAAGCGTGCCTATTCCATCGTCCAACGTTGTCAGGCGATAAATGCCTATCTCCACGTCATACTTGCCGTCCTCGCGGGCACAGATGAACAGGTTGGGCTCCTTGTTGTCCTTGTCCTGATAGGCGCCCTCGTACAAAGGGGCCCCGGCCTCCTTGCAGGAAAGCAGCGCGCAGCCCGCAAGAAGGGCTGCCATGAATGTCTTGAAAACTTTATGCATAACGAATCAACATTGTTACAAATACCTTCCCGTGATACTTTCCTTGTTGGCGGCAATCTCCGCTGGGGCGCCGGCAGCGACAATCCGACCGCCCTGGACACCGCCTCCCGGGCCCATGTCCACAAGATAATCGGCCTGACGGATGACATCCAGGTCATGCTCGATGACAATCACCGTGGCACCGTTGTCTATCAGGTGCCGGAATACGTTCATCAGCGTTTGGACATCCAGCGGATGCAGGCCGATGGTGGGCTCGTCAAACACGAAGACCGCATCCCCCTGGCCGCGTCCCATCTCGCTGGCCAGTTTAAGGCGCTGGGCCTCGCCGCCGGACAGGCTGGGCGTGGCCTCCCCGAGCGTCAGGTAGCCCAGTCCCAGGTCGTGCAGCACCTGCAGGCGGCTCTTCACCAGGGGCAAATCGGTACAGGCCTCAAGTGCCTCATCCACGCTCATTTCCATGAGCTGCGGCAGCGTATGGCCGCCCTTCCGGTGAATCTCGAAGGCCGCACGCGCATAGCGGGAACCGTGGCAGTCCGGGCACGGGATATCCACGTCCGGCAGGAACTGCACATCCAGGCTGATGGAACCCGTTCCGTCGCAGGTGGGACAGCGTAGCTTGCCGGTATTGTAGGAGAAGTCCCCCGCCTTCCAGCCGCCGGCCTTGGCCTCATCGGTCCGGGCAAAAACCTTGCGAAGCTCGTCGTGGATATTCGCGTAAGTGGCCACGGTGGAGCGCACGTTGATGCCGATGGGCGTGGCGTCGATAAGCTTGACCTGACGGATGCCATCGGCCTCAATAGCAAGCACATGGGACGGCAGTTTGCCACCGTCGATGTGCGCCTTGAGCCCGGGAATCAGGCTTTCCAGAATCAGGGTTGTCTTGCCCGAACCGGATACGCCGGTAATAACGGACAGGCGTCCCTTCGGGAAAGAGACTTCCAGCGGACACACGGTGTGGATGGCGCCGGTTCGCATGCGGAGGGTCCCCAGGTCGAAAAGGTCCGCCCTTCTCGGCGCCGGTTTAAGCCCGCTTTTCAGATACGGGCCGATGCGCGAAGCGGGGTTGGCCTCCAACTCCCCTACCGTGCCCTGCGCGATGACCGTTCCGCCTTTGGCACCGGCCTCGGGGCCCAGCTCAATAATGTGGTCGGCGTGCGCAAGTACCTGTGTATCATGGTCCACCAGCACCACGGTGTTGCCATCGGCCACCAAATCGTCCATGACACCCGTCAGGCCTTCCAGGTTGGACGGATGCAGGCCGATGGAAGGCTCGTCCAGCACATAGAGCACGCCGGTGGTTCGGTTGCGCACGGCACGAGCCAGCTGGATTCGCTGCCGCTCACCCGTAGAGAGGGTTGCCGCCGCACGGTCCAGCGACAGATAGCTCAGCCCCAGGTCCACCAGCCGGCGGGCCGTGTCCTGGAACGATTCGCAGATGCGCTCCGCCATGGGACGCATGGGCTCCGGCAGCGACGCCGGGACGCCCTTCACCCACTCGATAAGCTCGGAGAGGGTCATCTTGCAGGCATCGGCCAGGTTGATACCCCGCAGCAGCGGTGCCCGGGCGGCCTCGGACAGGCGCGTTCCGCCGCATTCGGGGCACACGTCCTCCTTGAGGAACTTCTCCACGCGCTTCATGCCGGCCTCATCCTTCACCTTGGAGAGGGCGTTTTCCACGCTGTAAACGGCGCTGTAGTAGGTGAAGTCCATCTCGGCAAAGCCGTTGGTCTTCTCGTTCTTGTAGATGAT
>CAMZCW010000111.1 GCA_947305045.1 uncultured Bacteroidales bacterium
TCAATGGCGTCGTTGCCGGTGGAGTGGCCATAGACATAGCCGCCGGTAATGTTCATCTCGCCCTGGCTGTTGATGGCGTCATCGGCCGAGGAATAGGCGTACAGGCTGCCGCCGGTAACGGTGAGCTTGCCTTTGGCCTCCACGCATTCGCTCTTGGCGGTAGTGGCCACGATGCTGCCGCCGCTTATCACCAGGTTACCGCCGTACACATAGTTGCGGCCGCTGCCTTCCTTGAAGCCAATCTTGATGGCTTTGGAGGAGACGTCGTTGGACTCGCTGCCGGAGGTCTTGATGGTCAGGGACCCGCCGCTGATATAGCTGTCGGTAAGACTGCCGTTGGTGGTGTAGAAGCTGTAGTTGCCGGCCCGTACACCCTTGCCGCCGGCGCCGGTGTTGGTGATGGACACCGTACCGCCCGTCATGCCAAAGTAGTTGTCGGCCTTGATACCTGCCGAGCCGGTATATTCGCTGTCTTCGCTGTCGTAGGCCGTGCCGCCGCTAACGGTAATGGTGGCGCTGCCGCCTTCGATGAGCACATAATCGTCGGAGGTGATGCCTTTTTTCATGGCGGCCTTGGCGGTGACATCCAGCGTACCGTTACTGAGCTGGAAATACTCGTTGGTCTTCAGTCCGTGGCCGGCGGAGGAGCCTGCGGTGACCGAGATGGAGGGGCTGCTCATTATGCGGATGTAGTCGTCGGACACAATGCCGCTCTTGCTCTGGGCGTTGTTCGCACTCACTTTGAGCGAACCGCTGCCGGAGAAGACCAGCTGGCCCTCGGAGAAGAATACGCCCTTCATGTCTTCGTCACTGCTGGTGGTGTAGCTGGCGCTGGAACCATCGGCCAGAGTGTTGGTGCCGTCGACATAGACAAAGGTGCGTTTGCCGCTCTGGTTGTTGAGGGCCGCACCGCTGGGGTTGGTGAGGGTGAGGCCGCTCAGCCAGAGCGCCTGTTTCTTGGTGCTGTACAGCTTGAAGAAACCGTTGGAGGAGGATCCGGTGAGTTTGTACACCACATTCTCGGAGCCGGTGTAGGTGATGGTCACCTGGGCGCCGCTTACGCTCACGTCCATGACATCGGCTACGGCGCTATAGCCGCTCACCGTGGCGCCACCGGACGCATAGGTCACCGTTACCAGGCGGGTGAAGGTGGTGTTGGAAATGTCATCCTCGGAAGATGTGTCTCCGGCCGATGCAAAGGTATAGGTGCCCGCTCCGTCGTCGTCGCTGCTGGTCACCACAAGGGTATAGGTGGCCGATGCGCTCTTGTAGTAGTCGTTTCCGGCAAAACTGGCCGATATAACGGTGCTGCCCACGCCCGCAATGGTGATGTCGCCGTCCTCGTCAATGGTGGCTACATCCTCATGGGAAGAGGAGTATGTGACGGTGAGGTCATCGGGGCAGGTAAGGTTGGGGAAGAAGTAGGTGTCCTCGTTTCCATAGGTCACGATGCAGGCGGAATCACTCCAGGACAGTTCCGGATCCACGGTTCCCGTGGTTCCGGTGGAACCGGTGTCGTCCTCCTTGTCGTCGGAGTCGTCCGTGCTAGTTTCCGTGTCGGCCGTGGAATCCGTGTTGGGAATCTCCAGGCGGGCGCATCCGGTGAAAAGGAGCGCCGGGATGCAGAGACGCAGGAAAGTCTTTTTCATAGTGTTCTTGTTTGTGTGTTACTGTAGGAATCACCAGCCGCCGGGACGACCGCCAGGGTTGCCGCCGGGGCCCATGCCACCGCCGCCCATGCCGTTACCGCCGCTGTAGGCGCTCAGGCTCACGGTGGACCCGCCGCTGGCGCTGCCGCCCGTGACACCCATGCCGCCAAAGAGGGTGGTGCCGCCGGAGGGGGTTACATCGGCATACAGACTGGGCTGCGAATCGCCGGATACCACCAGGCCCGTACCGCCGTTGGAGGGCGTTTTGAAGCAGAAGGTGTCGCTGCCCACGGTGAGGGCATACCAGGTGTTTTTGTTCCAGGACGCCGCCTGGTAGCAGGCTTGGCTCAGGGATGCGCCGTTTTCCAGGCCGCCTATGGCGAAGAGCGTGCCGCCGTTCACATACAGTTTGTATCCCCCTTCGGTGTTGGCGTCGATGGCTACTTCTGCGCCGCCGCTGCCGATGGCATATACCATGCCTCCTTCAATATAAAGGTTTCCGTTGGCGTCCATGCCGTCGTTGCCGGTGGAGTAGGCACAGACCCGGCCGCCGGTGATGGCCATCATCATGGCGCTGTTGATGGCATCGTCACTGGACTGGGCATAGACGGTGCCGCCGCCAATGATGATTTTGCCTTTGGACTCGATGCCTTCGTGGTTGGAGGAGCTGGCGCTGATGTCGCCGCCGCTTACGTAGATGTCGCCGTCAAACTTGATGCCTTTGGCGCTCTTGCTGTTGTCGGAGCTGCTGGTATTGCCCTGACGGCCGGGGCCCATGCCGCCGGAACTGCTTGATCCGTAGTTGGCCCCGGTCACTTTCACGCTCACGGTGCCACCCTGGAAGTAAGCGGGGCCGTCTCCGCTGATGCCCTTGCCGCCAGTGCCGGAATTGGTAACGGAAAGCGTGCCGGCGTTCATGATGAACAGTTGGTCCGCCTTTACGCCGGCAGAGGACTTATATTCGGCGTCTTCGTCGTCGTAAGCCGTGCCGCCACTTACCTTAACGGTGGTTGTGCCGCCATTGAATAGCACCAGGCTGTCGGAGGCGACGCCTTTTTTCATGGCAGCGCTGGCGGTAGCTTCCAGAACGCCGTCCGACACAATAACCGCATCCTTGCCCCGCACGGCGTGACCTGCGGAGGAGGAGACCTTTACGGTAGGGGATGCCACAAAGTGGAGGTAATCGTCGGAAACAATACCGCTCTTGCCCTGGGCGTTGACGGTGAGGCTGCCGTCTCCACTGAAGATGAGTTGCCCTTCAGAAAAGAAAGCGGCTTTCTCGTCCTCGCCGGAGGGCGTAGCGGTATAGGAGGAACCATCGGCAAGGGTATTGCTGCCGTTTACCACCACAAAACAGCGTTTTTTCCCTTGGTTGTTGATTGCAGCCCCCTTGGGGTTGGTCAGGGTGAGGCCATTGAGTACAAAGGCCTGCTTATTGTTGGAATACACTTTAAAGAAACCGTTGGTGGCGCTGCCGGAGAGCTCGTAGCGCACTTTTTCGGATGTGGCGGTATTGTCCACGGTGACCTGGTTGCCGCTTACGGATACAATACCGTTGGCGTCGCCGCTTACGCTGGCTGTGCCACCTGCATTAAATATAATGGTAATGGTGCGGTCAAACGTGGTGTTGGCAATATAGTCCTCCTCATCTTCTGACACGGGTAGGGTGCTCACACCGCTAATGCCGGAAGTGGAGCCGGAGCCATAGTCGGCGCTGTTGTTCCCATTCTCTTTGGAACAGCCCGTTCCTGCTACCAGCAGGACAGCGAGCCCATAAATAACCTTCTTCATAGTACACATCTTTTAGCTTGCTTTTGGCAAATTTGGCAAAAAGCATGGCAAATTTGCGGCCACAAAAAGCCAGATTCAGCGAACGGGCGGATTTTTTCAGCGAACCGGCTATTTCTCCGCCAGGAATTTACGGAAGGCTGGCCGATAACTCTCGCCCACGGGCAAGGTGGTGACGGGCGCCTCCAGCACAACGGACGATGCATTGGCCTGCCGGATGCGGTCCAGGGCGATGATGTAGGAACGGTGGATGCGCATAAAACGGTTGGCGGGGAGCTCTTCCACCAGCCGTTTAAGGCTGTAAAGGACAATGAGCGGGTCCGCCTGGCTGTCCAGGTAGATTTTCACGTACTCGCTCATGCTCTCAATGTAGCGGATATCGGCCAGCTGGACCGTTATGGTTTTGTAGTCCGACTTGAAACTGATGGAAGTGGGCGCCTCTTTTTGCAGCTGGACCGGAGTTCCCGCATCCGGGATTACCGGTGCCGCAGGTACGGCCCTGGGCGTTTTGAACAGGCGGACGGCGGCCACGATGCAGAGGGTCATCAGGGCGGCGAGGATGCCGCCAAGCACCATTTTCCATTCCGGTTTAACGGGCCTTGGATGGTCTGCCGGCTCATCGAAAAGCGGCATGGGCGGCGGACCGCCGGGGATGTCCTGGAACCGCTCCGGCCCCTCCGGCGGCGGGCCGGGAGGCCCCATGGGCGGGCGGTCCACAAACAGCCACACGGCCACCGCCAGCAGCGCCAGCGCAACCGCAATGAGGCCAAAGGCCGTCTGTTTGTGTCTGTTCATCATAATCATAAGTATGCAAAAATACGAAAAAAATACGTACCTTTACCAAGATTCCGATGGACCGAATATGAAAAAATTACTCACTTTCCCGTTTTTGCTGTTTACAACGCTGCTTTTTGCCCAAGTAGCCCCCGCGCCGGTGCAAATACCGGACAATACCGTTAATATTATGGATTTTGGCGCCGTGGCAGACGGCAGTGCGCTCAATACCGTGGCCTTCGAGAAGGCGGTGTCGGCCCTGCAAAAACAGGGCGGTGGCCATCTGGTGGTGCCTGCGGGTCTGTATATGACGGGCCCCGTGGTCCTCAAGGATTGCATGGACCTGCACCTGGAGCGCGGTGCGGTGGTGCTGCTGTCGCCGGACAAGTTTGTGCACAAGGATAAGAATGGCAAAATCCGCCCCGGCATATCGGCCTCCAAGCGGCACGATGTGAGTATTTCCGGAGAGGGAATCATTGACGGGAACGGTGCCTGGTGGCGCCCGGTGAAGCGTTCCAAGGTGAGCGACGTGGAGTGGAAGGCTTTCCTGTCCAAGGGGGGCATGGTGAGCGAGGATGGCAGCATCTGGTATCCGTCCCATCTTAAATCTTTTGACGATATTGAGGCCGATGCCAAAAAGCAGGAGCGCTTGCGCACGCACCTGGTCCGCTTCACGGACTGCGAGCGGGTGAGCGTAACGGGCGTTACCATCCAGAATTCCCCCAAATTCCACCTGGTGCCCACCCATTGCACGGATGTCACCCTTGAGGGCGTAACGGTGCGTTGCCCCTGGAATGCCCAGAACGGCGACGGCATAGACCTGATGAACTGCCAGCGGGTGGTGGTGCGCCACTGCACCGTAGATGTGGGGGATGACGGCATTTGCCTCAAAGCCGGCGCCGGGGAAAAGGGCGCACAGGATGGTCCCTGCAAGGATATGCTCATCGAGGAGAACACCGTTTATCATGCCCACGGCGGCTTTGTGATTGGCTCCGAGTTCAGTGGCGGCATAGAGGATGTCGTGGTGCGGAACAACGTGTTCTCCGGTACGGATACCGGCCTGCGTTTCAAGAGTGCTCCGGAGCGGGGCGGCACCGTCAAGAATCTCAGAATCAGCGATATTGTGATGAACGATATCGTAGGGGAGGCCATTGTCTTTGAAACCAGCTACGCGGACCGTCCGGCCGGGTATGAGGACAACCAGGCGGCCACTACGCAGAACTTCCTGCCCAATTTCCAGGACATTGTCATCGAACGGGTGTACTGCTGGAACGCCCGCGTGGGTATCCGTGCCAGCGGCACCCTGCAGATGATTCACGACATCAAGGTAAAGGACTCCGTGCTCCAGGTGTGGGAAGCGCCCGTAAAAATAGACGTTCCCCGGATGATTGCCCTGGAGAACGTCCAAATCAGCGTTTTCTAAGTTTTATTTTCCGGCCAGGTGTTTCTCCCAGGCCCAGGCGGCCTTGAGGGTTTCTTCCACCGTGCGGGTGGCTTTCCAACCCATCTCGGAGTTTGCCAACGTAGGGTCGGCCCAGATGGCCGTGACGTCGCCGGGGCGGCGCGGGGCAAACTTGTAGTTGAGCTTGAGCCCGTTCACTTTTTCAAAGGCATTCACCAGCTCCAGCACGCTCACCGGGCGGCCGGTGCCCACGTTGAAGGTTTCGCAGTCCTGCTTCATCTTGCCTTCCATCATGCGGGTAACGGCAAACACATGCGCTTTGGCCAGGTCCACAATGTCAATGTAGTCCCGCTGGCAGGTGCCGTCCGGTGTGGGGTAGTCGTTGCCAAAGATGCTCAGGCATTCGCGTTTGCCAATGGCCGTCTGGGTAATGAACGGTACCAGGTTGTTGGGAACGCCGCGCGGCAGTTCGCCAATCAGGGCGCTGGGATGCGCGCCGATGGGGTTGAAGTAGCGCAGCAGGATGCCCTTGATCCGGCCTCCGTTGGCCTTGACAGTATCGTGCAGGATATCCTCGCACATGGTCTTGGTGTTGCCGTAAGGGGATGTGGCCGGCTTGCGCGGCGTATTTTCCGTGACGGGCACTACGTCCGGTTCCCCATAGACCGTGGCCGATGACGAGAACAGCACGTTGCATCCGCCTTTTTCCTGGGCCACTTCCAGCACGTTGAGGAAACTGGTAAGATTGTTCCTGTAGTATTTCAGCGGCTCCGCAACCGATTCGCCCACAGCCTTATAGGCCGCAAAATGGATAACGGCGTCAATGGGATATTTGGCGAAGAGGGCCTTTACGGCGTCCAGGTCGCAGAAATCCATCACTTCCAGCGGGAGGTCTTCCCGGCCGGTGATTTTCTTGACGCCTTCGTAGCAGGTGCGGTCGCAATTGGAGAAATTGTCGGCCACCACCACATCGTAGCCTGCTTCAATGAGCTCTACGGTTACATGACTGCCGATAAAGCCGGCGCCACCCGATACCAGAACAGTTTTCTTCATAACTTATTGTTTTATTGTTTTTTGCTTCTCTTTTTCCAGGTACTTCATGAACCACTTCCGTTCTTTCTCCGCCTGCCGGGCCAACTTCTGGAGAGCTTTCAGTTTTTTGGCGCGCTCCCTATCCAGCTTTCGCTGTGCTTTGTCCGCCATTTTCTCCTCATAGCGGCGGTCTTGCTCGGCCCATTTGGCTTCCCGTTTTGCCTGCTTAGCCGCCCTGGCGGCCTCTTTTTCTGCTTTTTCGCGGGCCTTGGCCTCCTCCTTCAGTTCTTTTTCCGTCTTGGGCTGCGCTTCGGACTGCTTGGTGGCCAGGGAATCCACCGGAGTGGTGGTTGACAGGCTGTCTATGGGCGGGACAGGTACAGCGGGTACGTTCAAACTGTCCCTGGCCTCTGTAGCCAGGGAGTCCGGCAGGGCTGCGAGCGTGTCCGCCAGGGCCGTGAGGGTGGTATCACCCTTGGCACGGGCCAGGGAATCCTGTTCCCGCTGGCGGGCGCGGTCCCGGACCACTTGCAGCGAGTCGCGGATGGCAATGTCGCGGTAAATCTTTTTGATGTGGCCGGGAAAATAGTCCTCCGTCTGCTTGAACTGCGTATGGGGCCGGGCCAGGTAAGCCGTCCGTTCACTCCGGCGCGGAGTTAACGAGGTGACATCCCGCGGCGAAGCCGGACGGCGTTCCGGGTCCCAGCGGAATCCCTTGAGGGTTTTGTCCTCTTCCGGCATCTGCACGGTGGGATACCCGTCGTTCTTGGGATTGTCGTAATAGTAAATGCGTTCTATCTCGCCATCCATGAAGGTGGCGTAAATCATCTTGGATTCCACCTTGTTCACCGTGGCCAGGGCGCC
>CAMZCW010000112.1 GCA_947305045.1 uncultured Bacteroidales bacterium
TGGAGGTGAAGTACAAGGACAAGAATGTGGACGACATCCTGAACATGAGCGTGGAGGAGGCCATCGCCTTCTTTGGCGCCCAAAAGGAGGATGCCGCCCAAAGCATTGCCGCCAAGTTGCAGCCGCTGGTGGACGTGGGCCTGGGGTATATCAAGCTGGGACAGCCCTCCAGCACCCTTTCCGGCGGGGAGAGCCAGCGCATCAAACTGGCCTATTTCCTCTCGCTGGCGGAGGGAGGCCGGGAGCGCATCCTGTTCATTTTCGACGAGCCTACCACGGGCCTTCATTTTTACGATGTGGAAAAGCTCCTGAAGGCGTTCGACGTGCTTATCGGCAAGGGGCATACGGTGATTGTGGTGGAGCATAACCTGGATGTAATCCGCAGCGCAGACTGGGTGATTGACCTGGGACCGGACGCCGGTGACCGGGGCGGAGCAGTGGTGTTCGCCGGTACGCCGGAAGACCTGGCTGCCAGAGGAGATACATTTACTGCCAAATACTTACGCGCATGAAGAGGATAGCCGCCATTACCATGGTCCGCAACGACGACTTCTACCTGCGCAAGTGGGTGGAATACTACGGCCGGGAGCTGGGACGGGAGAACCTCTATATCTTCTTTGACGGCGAGGACCAGCCAATCCCTGCGTTTTGCGAGGGTACCCATACGGAAAAACTGCCTAAGATTGGCACGGATGTGGTGTCCAATGACAAAGGTCGCGTGCAGGTGATGAGCCGGAAGGCGGCGGCGCTTTTTTCGGCTGGTTATCAGCTGGTTATCGGCACCGATGCGGACGAGTACATTGCCGTGGATCCCAAGCTGGACCGGTCGCTGGCGGCCTACCTGAGCGAGCAGTCCATCCGGGATAGCCTGAGCCCGCTGGGCCTGGATTTGGGGCAAAAGTTGGGGGAGGAAGCGGCCATCGACCCGGAAAAACCTTTCCTCTCGCAGCGGCATTATGCTGTCCTGGGTACGCGGTACACCAAGGCTTCCATTTTGGCAGCGCCCTTGGAGTGGGGGAGCGGCTTCCATCGGGTAAAGGGCCATAACTTCCATATCGCCAAGGACTTATACTTGTTTCATGCAGGCTATTTTGACAGGGACCGCATCCAGGCACGCTTTGCGGATACTTCCCGGCTGGAACAAGGCTGGGAGCGGCATCTGCGTAAACGGTCCCGTACGGTTCGGCAAGTGAGCGGTCTTCGTGCGCGCGCCTTCGAACCCTGGACGCGCATGGCCCGTGTGCTGCAGGCGCTGTTCCGCCCGCCCTATGCCTGGAACAAGCCCGGCATGCTGGGGCTCAAGATGGTGGTCCGTATTCCTGAACGTTTCCAAAGACTATTCTGATGCAGCCCCTTGTTTCCGTCATCGTCCCTGTTTATGGCGTAGAGGCATATATCGCCCGCTGCGCCCGGAGCCTGTTTGCCCAAACCTATCCGGCGGTGGAATTCATTTTTGTGGACGACGGCTCCCCGGACCGCTCGGTGGCGGTGCTGAAGGAGGTATTGGCGGAATTCCCGGCGGTGACATCACGTGTGCAAATTCTCTCCAAGCCCAACGAAGGGCAGTCCCTGGCCCGGAAAACGGGCCTGGAAGCGGCAACAGGGGAGTACGTGCTCATGGTGGACTCCGACGATTGGCTGGAGACCTGCGCCATTGAGAAACTGGTGGCTTATGCACAGGCTACGCAGGCCGACGTCGTGGTGTTCGATTTCTGGAAGGAGTACGCCAGGCGCAGCAAACTGGATAGCGAGAAAGCCAGTTCCATTGCCGATACCGGCCTTTTCCGCCGGCGCCTGTACAATGACGGCGCGTATGGTTACGTATGGAATAAATTCTGGCGCAGAAGCCTCTGTGAGGGCCTTTTCTATCCGGTCTATTCCATGCACGAAGACCTGGTGTTCTGCACGCAGGCGCTCTATAGGGCCCGGAAGGTGGTTCAACTCAAGGAAGGCATATATCATTACGACCGCACCAACCGGGGCAGTGCCACACGGGTAAAAAAAGCTGTACGCCGTTCCCGCAGCGCCCGCAACATGATGGACTTCTACTGCGCTTTTGCCGGGCAGGCCGATTCCCCTGTAACGGGGCTGGAGAACGAGCTGTTTCTTCGCGCTGCCTGGGTGGGATATTCAATGGACCGCAGCCTGTTCACCGACTATCCTTTCCTGAAGGGAAAGGCCCGGAAACTGCCCCTGATGCCACGTCGTCGCGTTTTGCTCATACAACAACTTATCCTTAAACTATGGCTGGCTCTGAAGTAAAAGTATCGGTGATTGTTCCGTTTTACGGGGTGGAGAAATATATCGGCGCCTGTGCGGAATCCCTCATGCAGCAGACGGCGTGGCCGCTGTGCGAATTCATCTTTGTGGACGATGGCTGCAGGGATGGCTCCCTGGCCGTGTTGCAGGAGGTCCTGTCCCGCTACCCGGACCGCCGGGTGCAACTTGTCCGGAAGGAGAATGACGGACTGCCCCAGGCTCGCCTGACGGGCCTCAAACAGGCTTCCGGGACCTTTGTGCTGCATGTGGACTCCGACGACTGGCTGGAAAAAGACATGGTGGAGAAGCTCCTCTCCGCCGTTCAGGAGGCAGGTGCCGATATGGCCTACTGCTATGTTGCCAATGAATACAGGAACGGCCGGCATCGGGTTAGCTGGGATAGGAATTATACCACCTGCCGGGACTATGCCTATGCCATGTTGCATTTCCATGCGCATGGGTACCTGTGCAACAAACTCATCCGCCGGAGCCTGTTCCGGCAGGATGTATTTTATCCCACGATTGGCATGCACGAGGACATGGTGCTGCTGGGGCAGATACTCTATTATGGCGGTGCCTGCGTGCGGGTGCGTGAGCCTCTGTATCACTACAGGCGCGACAGCGAATCGTCCATTTCGGGGGAGATGAAAGCCAGTCGTGATGCCCGGTCGGCCCGGAATTTCCTTCAGTTGATTGCCTTTTGGAGAGGACGCGACCACAATCCCCTCCAGGCCTCGCTGCCTTATCTCTATGCCTATTGCGGTTGGAAAGCCCTGCGCTACGATGCCTCACTCCTGCGGGATTTCCCTTTCCTGAAGGAGGAAGTACTGAACCTGAAATGTTCTACACTCAGGATTAAGTATCAGTATAGGTTAATGCGAGTAAAGCATTGGCTAAAAAGTATTTAGCCAAGTAATTGGCGGAAGAGAGAAACCCACTGGGCGCCAATTTTTCGCGGCGACAGTTCCTCGTCCACGTAACGGATTCCCTTTTGTCGAAGCGCTTGTTTGGAGGCGTTGTCCATGCGGGCCACCTGAACAAGGGTGTGGGCAAAGGCATCTTCATCGCCCGGGGGGACAGCGAAGCCGGAGGCGTGCAGCAGTTCTGCGACGCCGGCAGAGCAGTTGAAGGCGATAGGGATGCAACCGTGTGCCATCCCCTCCGAGAGAGACAGCCCCCATCCTTCCGTGCGGGAGACCAGGCATACGATATCGGCCTTCCTGTACCAGGGCGAAGGGTCGGTTTGCCAGCCGTCAAAGCGGTAACGCTCCAGCCTCAGCTCTTGCGCCAGGGCCTCCAGTTTGGCCCGTTCGGGACCGTCTCCCACAATCAGTAACTGATAGTCCGTTAATTCCACCTGTGCCTTCTGCCAGATGCGAAGCAGGCGGTCCACCGCTTTGTCGTATTCCGAAAGCCTGCCGCTGTACAGGATGATTTTCTCCTTCTCCAGTGAGGGCTGCTCTACCGGATGCTCGGCATTGTGGATTACGTGCAGGCGGCTGCTGTCCGGGCCAGTCACCTGTGCCGTCTGTTCCCGGTAGCCCTCGCACAGCACTACATAGGCATCGCTGTCGGCATAGTTGCGGGCAACGCGCTCCCGGGCCATTCTAAGGGCTTTTCCGCCCTCCTGGTAGCGGCTGTGCAGGAAGGCTTTCCATAGCCAGTACCGCCACCAGTGGCGTTTTCTGCCACCCATCCGGTGGTCGATGATCGTATATTGCTCGTGGAAGGCCTCGCCGTGATTGGCAAACAGGAGTTTTACGCCCTTTTTCCGTGCCCGCAAGGCTCCCTTGTCCATGAAGGAGCAGGAGACCACGATATCGGCCCCCACCTTCAGGGCCGTTTTCTCCAGGTCCCTGGTTTTGATGCAGCCTTTGATAAGCGAACGGATCTGCGGTGTGTCTATCCCCTCGTCGAAGGATCTGGCGGCAACGTAAATCTCGAATTCCGGCGCATACTGCCTGCAATAGCGGGCAATATCCAGCGTTACGCGGGCAACGCCGCCTCCGGGGAAACCATGGCTGAACAGGATACGGGGCATACACACTTGTTTCTTGCAAAGATAGCAATATTCTGCCAAAGGGAAAACCGCTTTTACGGGTCCACAACCACCATGGCCAACGTATCCCGGTTCACCGGCGGGCCGGCTTTGAAGTACACTACGGCGGAGCCGCCTTTCTTGGTGTGCAGGGTGAGGCCGTAACCGTCCGCATCCACCGTATAGTCAAAGACTGCCTGAACCCGCGGGTCTGTGTCGTGTGCCAGCGGGTCGATGCTCAGGGGCGTTCCGGCGGGACGCACTTCGCACCAGAGGTGGAAATCCTCGCCGCTCTTGCATTCGTTGTAGGCCGCCGGGTGCAGGATAAAGGCTTTTTCTGCAGGCTCCAGGCCACTTTTGTCCACCCGCCAGCTGTCTTCCCGGAGCCCGTCGCCTTCCGGCCGCACGGTAACCTGATAGCAGACATTCCGCTCCACGTCAAAGTTGTTCAGATTCTCGCCCAGGTAGAAACGGTAAATGAGGAAACTGTCGCTCCGGTTGTTCCAGCTGGGGGAACGGTAGTCGGCCTTGATCTCTATGTAGGAGCAAACCTCCTGGTAAAGGCTGTTCTGGAACACCTTTCCCTGGTCGGTGGTAACATTCTCCAACAGGTCCCCCTGGCAGTTCTCCAATAGGTAAAAGTGACAGATACCGCTTAGTCCCAGGCTTTCGTCTTTGTTGAGCGCATCCACTTCCCGCCAGCTTTTCACAAAGCCCTCCCGGAAGATGTGTTCCCGGGATTCCGCTTTGCTCCTTATATTGAACAGTTGAAGGGAAGAGGGACAGCCGCCCACCTGCACGCTCCGCACGGTGAAATGGACGTCAGGGTCCAGCGCCGTCCGGTCTATCCGGAGGTCCACGCGGGCCATCAGCCGCTTCAAGGGCAAGGAAAACTGACCGTCTGCGCCCACACGGACGTTATCCATGACAACCGCCATGGGAACGCCCGGCGTGAATTCGTCCGGATACGCCATGTGGTAGCGGTAAGCCTTGGCCTCCGCCAGGGTGCGGCAGGGGAGTTCGTAGCCCAGGTTGGCTGCGGCCAGGATGGTGTAGGGGACATTTTGCATCAGGCGTGTATGGTGGGTGACCACGCCGTTTTCCGTTACTAGTTGCCGGGCGGAAACATAAACTTTTTCTTCCAGTAGCCCGTAGGCATTGAAAATAAACAGGTTATAGTCTGCAATCCGGTCTTCGTCGGGGTCGTTTGCACGCGTGGGAGGATACCCCGCTGGGAACATGGAAAAACAGACAAAACAGTTGTCGGGATCCGTACGCGTGCATCCGACCGAAACGAACAATACTGAGAGTAAAACGAGCAGATAGCTTTTCATGGGGCTCAATAGGTGACCGTAGTGGGTTCCCGCATTTCCCAGGGAATCCGTTGGGTTTGAAGGGAAACGGCACCGCTTACGGTGGGAAAATCCGGGTCCGATGCTCCTAGCCGTGTGAGGGTGACATCCATCTCCAGACAGGTCCCCGCCACCAGCTGCGGCAGGGGGATGGGATAATAACAAGTAAGGGTGTCATACCGGGCTTCCAGGACCAGCCGGGTCCGGCTGCCGGGATAGCAGTAAAAGGTTTGTTGTGTGAACACCGGATCCCAGCTCACCTCTCCGGGGCCCTCCTGCCACAGCATGGAGGGTTCTTTGAACGAGCGGAGGGCCATCGTATCCAGATAACCCGGGTTCACCCACGACACCGGCTCTCCGTCTCCTCCTTCCAGCGGCCTGTACTCCGAGCCTGCGTATGTCAGAAACACTTGGGTGAGGAAGAATGTTTTGCCAAAGTACGGCCTTCCCAAAAAGTCACAAGAGACGGAACGGAGCCGGATGGCCGTGAGAAGCGGATTCAGGTCCAGGACGCAGCGCCGTGAGGCGCCCGCGTCCAGTTGGGTCTGGCCAAAGAGAAGGGGAGTCCGGGCCGATTCATCCGCCAGCGAGAAAACGTGTTTTTGCAAGTTCCCCAGCGTGCGGATATCGGCCCAGCGGGCGGTCTCCCCGGCCGTTCCCGAGAGGGCAACCAGTTGTTTGGCTCCCAAGGCGCACATCCCGTACACGGGTTTTTCCCGGTCCAACTGCACAACTTGCTGATACGCATCCAGGAGCTGGCTGCCTTGGGTTTCAAAGAAAAAGAGGTCCACCGCCTCGGGCGCAGGCGTTTTGGTCCATTGTAAAGTAGTATATACAGCTGCCTTATCGAGCATACAGGCTTGTCGGGAACACGAAGAAAAAAAGGCCGGCAGCTGCATGAAGGCAGCCCATATTGCTGCAGAGGTGCAGCCAGCGGCAGCGCGCAGGTGAGATGAAAGGTAGTGAAGATAGAGTGACCGGCCTGTTTTTTTGCTTCGTGTCATGGTGTCGCATTTTTTGTCACCGGCAAAGCTACAACAGGCCCGGGCACACTTCCAAGCATCGGTAAAAAGAAAGTGTTGTTTCACATGATTTTTCGTGAAACAACACTTTTTCTGTATGCAAATCGGTTGAAAAAAAACTTTTTCTACCGATTTTTGAGGGCTGTTAACCGCCGAAGTTATCGAAGAGGATGCTCTCGGGGGCAACGCCCAGGCTGTCCAGGAGGTCGCATACGCACTTGGTCATCATGGGCGGACCGCACATGAAGTACTTGATATCCTCCGGAGCCTCGTGGTCCTTCAGGTAGGTCTCGTTCATCACGTTGTGAACAAAACCGGCGGTGTACTTCACGCCTGCAGCATCTGCGGCCGGGTCCGGACGGTCCAGGGCCAGATGGAAGTGGAAGTTCGGGAAATCTTTCTCAATTTCTGCAAAGTCTTCCAGATAGAAGGCTTCCACCAGGGCACGGGCGCCATAGAAGAAGTGTACTTCCTTCTTGGTCTTGAGGGTCTTGAACAGGTGCATGATGTGGCTGCGGAGGGGAGCCATGCCGGCGCCGCCGCCCACGAATACGTATTCCTGGCTGTCCGGGTCATCCTTCGGGAGGAGGAACTCACCGTAAGGACCGGAAATCATTACCTTGTCACCCGGCTTGCGGGAGAATACATAGGTGGAAGCGATTCCCGGAGGAACACCGGGCACGAACTTGAACACGCCCTTGGGCTGGGTGCGGTCGAACGGAGGGGTTGCGATAC
>CAMZCW010000113.1 GCA_947305045.1 uncultured Bacteroidales bacterium
TCAATGAGTTCCACCACGAACTTAAGCGCGCTGCACGGCGGGATGCCGCGGGTGCCGCTTTCGCCATAGGCCAGGTGGTACGGCAGGTACAGTTCGTACTTGGCGCCTTCGCTCATGAGCTGCAGACCTTCCGTCCAGCCCTTGATCACCTGGTTCAGGCCGAATTCGGCCGGCTCTCCCCGCTTGTAGGAGCTGTCAAAGACGCTGCCGTCGGCAAAGGTGCCTTCGTAATGGCACACCACGGTGTCCGTAGCCTTGGGCTTTTTGCCGGTGCCTTCCTTGATCACCTTGTACAGCAGTCCGCTGCCGGTGGCCTTCACGTTCAGGTCCTTGGCTACATCGGCCAGGAATTTCTCGCCTTCGGCCTTGGCGGCTGCGCCGGCTGCGGCGGCCCTTTCGGCCGTCTCCGCCTCCAGCTCCTTGTAGAAGGCCTCCAGGGCCTCCCCTGCCTCTTCCATGGAGATGGCAATCTTGTCGCCGGAAAGCATGGCCTTCAGGCCGGCGATGAAATCTTCCAGGTTGGGAATGCGGATGCCCTGCTGGTAAAAGCTGGACGCCACGCTCATTCCAAATGCATAACTTTTCTTATCCATAATTTATAAAGATTTAGCAGCTGACTGGCCGGCCAGATA
Source organism: uncultured Bacteroidales bacterium (assembly GCA_947305045.1). The sequence goes on from CAMZCW010000113.1 coordinate 633, forward strand.
GCCGGTGCAGAAGGCGGCCTGCAGGTTGTAGCCGCCTGTATCACAGTCCATATCAAGTACTTCCCCGGCAAAGTACAGACCGGGTTGTTTCTTGGATTCCAGGGTTTTGGCCACCACATCGGCCGTGCTCACACCGCCGGCGGTTATGACGCTGCGCTCAAAGCCCACGAAGCCGGCAATGTCCAGGCGCCAGTCCTTGAGGGTGGCGGCCAGGGTATCCACACTAACCTTTGGATTGGTCTTGAGGAAAGCCAGGGTGATGTTCCAGGGGATGAGCTTGCCCAGCATGATGCGGAACAGGCGCTGGAAGCTCTGCCCCTTGGAGCGCTCGTCGTGAATCACCTCCTCCCATTTGGCATGTACATCGGCATCCAGCTTTTCAAGTTCCACGGCGGGCTTGAGGTCAATGGTCACGGCCACTTTGTGCCCGTCGATGAGGGCTTTCACGGCGCGGCGGCTTACCTGGAAGCCCAGCGGGCCCTCCAGACCTCCGTCCGTGAATTCAATGTCCCCAAATTCCTGCTGCACCGCCTGCCCGTTCACCAATAAAGTTAGCTGGACGTTGTCCAGATTGTTGCCGTTGAAAAGGCCGCCCAGGTCACTCAGGGGCGTAATGCGCTCAATATGCTTTTCCAACTTGGGATACCAGGCCGGCAGCGGAGCAATCTTGCGCTCTTTGGTCTTTCCGTATACCGTACGGCCGCGGAAAGCCTGTTTGATCTCTCCCTGAAGGGTGCCTTCCTCCTTGTAGCCGGCGGGCACCAGCGCGGTTAGCGCCGGGAAACAGGTATCCAGGCCGTGGCCCATTTCCTCGGCCCACAGATAACCGTCTCCGGTAGATCCGGTTCCGGGATAGGAAAGGCCGCCGGTGGCGATGATAAGCTTCTTGCAGGTGTATTCCACCGGTTCGATGGTTATTTCCTCCCGCGTGGGAGCCGGTTTTCCGGGCTTGAGCTTGCGGGGATCGTCCACGGGAATCTTAACCTTTTTGCGGGTGGTCTGCACGCAGTCCAGGCTGAAGCCGCGGGGCGTGGGATCAATGGTTTTCACTTCACAGTCCGTGACAACACGCACACCGGAAAGAGTGCAGGCCCTCAGGAGGGTATCCACCACGTCTCCCGCATTGTGGGATTCCGGAAAAGCCCGGTCTCCCCGCTCCACCACGCTGCGCATGCCGTTTTCCTTGAACAGCGCCACAACGCCTTCCGGAGTAAGATTGTGGAAGGCAGGGCTCACGAAATTGGCATCCGTGCGGATATGGGCCTGGAAATCTTCCCATGCCTTTACGTTGGTGAAATTACAGCGGCCCTTGCCGGTAATCATCACTTTCCGGCCCGCCTTGGGCATCTTTTCCAGCACCACCACGGTGCCGCCGTTCTCCGACGAAGCCAGTTCACGGGCTGCACCCACAGCCGCCATAAGGCCCGCAGCGCCTCCGCCAATCACTATTATGTCTGCTCGCATACGCTCAAATTGGTTACATACCAGCCCCTCCCCTTGAAAAGGGGCTTCAAACTGCAAAAATACGGTTTTCGCTGAACCTCTGCAAATAAAGTTTGGTTTGTTTTGGAAAAAAGCCTTATATTTGCAGTCCCGATTCCCCACAATCGGTCAGGCCACTTTAGCTCAGTCGGTAGAGCAGCGCATTCGTAACGCGCAGGTCGCCAGTTCGAGCCTGGTGAGTGGCTCATAGGAAAAGCCCGGTTAATGCCGGGCTTTTCCTATGAGCCACAAGGTCTTCGACCCATTGGGGGAAGCATCCCCCAAACCCCCTCCTAATCGCTTCGCTCAACACCGCCGCAGTTACCTGGCTTTTTGCGTGCCACATAGTCTTCGACTCATGTCGTGCCACGAATCCACAAAAACGGCCGCTGGTGCATTCTGCGTGTATTGGCGGCAACGTTTTAGGCTAAAACGGGCTTTTTTCTTGCCGCGAATCCACCTGGAGGCCTCTGAAAGGCAGAAAGACTGGATTGGCGGTAAAAAAGTGGACGGGGCCTGTTTTTTTACTATCTTTGTAAAAATATTGAGTGCGTATGTATTACGTTTGTAAGAGACTGGAAATATCGTCGGCCCATGCGCTTAACCTTTCGTACGAGAGCAAGTGCGAGAATCTGCACGGGCACAACTGGATTGTGAAGATTTACTGCAAGAGCGAAAAGCTCAATGCCGATGGCATGGTAACGGATTTCACCCAGATTAAACGACAGATTACCAATGCGTTGGACCACAAGAACCTGAACGAGGTGTTTGACTTCAACCCCACTGCGGAGAACATAGCCCGCTGGATCTGCGACAATGTGGAGAACGCCTACAAGGTAGAAGTCTGGGAGTCCGAAATGAACATGGCCGCCTATGAGCGGGACTAGCCATGTACAGGGTTAACGAAATATTCTATAGCCTGCAGGGCGAAGGGTTCTGGACGGGGACGCCTATGGTGTTTGTCCGTTTCAGCGGCTGTAATCTGCGATGCCCTTTCTGTGACACGGATCACCGGGAAGGACGGCCGATGCGGGCGGAAGAGATTGTTCAGGCGGTTCGTGCTACCGGATCCTGCAAACGGGTGTGCCTTACGGGCGGTGAACCGCTTCTGCAATTGGACGGGGAACTGGTGGATGCCCTGCATGCAGCCGGTTATCAGCTGCATCTGGAGACCAACGGAACCAGAGAGGTTCCGGAGGGCCTTGACTGGGTAACGCTTAGCCCCAAAGAGGACGTTGTAGTCAACGGAAAAGTGGTGTTGGAAAAGGCCGATGAACTGAAGCTGGTCCTTGCCCCCGGAATTGAACCGGCCAAATGGGCGGATTTCCCGGCCCAGTGGCATTTCCTGCAGCCCTGTGCCGCTCCGGACGGTAGCGCCAATACGGCGGAGACGGTGGCCTACATCCAGGCCCACCCCCAATGGCGGCTTTCTTTACAGACACATAAATTATTGAATATCAGATGATAATTCTTATCGTTATCTTAGCGGCCCTGGCGCCTGCGTTGGGCTTGTTGTATTTCATCTACAACAAGGACGTGCTGCAGAAGGAACCCACGCGGGAAATCCTGATAGCTTTTGGCTACGGTGTTTTGTCCGTGCTGGCTTCCACGCTGATATCGTTTCCGCTGATGGGCATCGGCGTAGTTCCTACCGAAGCCGCTACAGTGGGAGAATATCTCCGCTTGGCTGTTTTTGGTGCGGGCATTCCGGAAGAACTGGCCAAATTCGCCATGCTGTGGCTTTTCCTCAGGCGCTGTCGCTATTTTGACGAATACGTGGACGGTATTGTGTACGCCGCCTGCGTGGGTTTGGGATTCGCCGCGGTGGAGAACATTATGTACCTGATCCAGAACTTCCAGGCCTGGGCCTATGTGGGTGCCATGCGGGCCCTGTTCTCCGTTCCCGGTCACTTCTTCTTTGCCGTGGTGATGGGCTACTACGTTTCCAAGGCTGCGTTTGACGACCCTTCCCAGCGGGCCCGGAACATCTTCCTGGCCATCGCCCTGCCCATACTCCTGCATTCGGCCTTTGACGCCCTCCTCATGGTGTCCACCGTATCGGCCGCCGCAACGGGCCTCATCGCCCTCTTCGCCGGCCTGTACATCCTTATGGCCAAGACTTCCAAAAAGCTGTTCAACAAGCACCTGACCACTGACCAGGAGATTCAGAAAGAGATAGATGACCAACTGACCCACCTGGACATATAGTCTTTGACACCTATGACGCCGCAGGAGGTACTACAGACATACTGGGGATACGAAAGCTTCCGCCCCATGCAGGAGGAGATTATCCGGGACGCCCTGGAAGGACGGGACGTGTTGGCCATCCTGCCCACGGGCGGCGGCAAGAGCGTCTGCTTCCAGGTACCTGCCCTCATGCAGGACGGCATTGCCCTGGTGGTCACGCCCCTCATCGCCCTCATGAAGGACCAGGTGCAGAACCTCCAAGAGCGGGGCATCCGTGCTCTGGCCGTTCACGCTGGCATGGACCGGCATCAGGTGGACCTCACCCTCAACAATGCCGCCTACGGAGACTTCAAGTTCCTGTACCTCTCCCCGGAACGCCTTAAGACTCAGTTGTTTCAGAGTTACCTAAGCGTTCTCAATGTCTCCTACATAGTGGTGGACGAGGCGCACTGTATCTCCCAGTGGGGCTACGATTTCCGGCCGGATTACCTGGAAATTGGGGAGCTCCGGAAGAAGGTGGACGCCCCCGTAATCGCCCTCACTGCCACCGCCACCCCGGATGTGGCCGCGGACATCATGGACCGCCTCAAGTTCCGGGAACCCAACCTCAAGATCTCCGGTTTCGAACGACCCAACCTCAGCTATATCGTCCGAAAAACGCAGGACAAGACCGGTCAGATCCGGAGCATCTGCGAAGGCGTAAAGGGCACTGGAATCGTGTACGTACGCAGCCGCAACCGCTGCCAGGAAATGGCCACTGCACTCTCTCAGGCAGGCATCAAGGCCGATTACTACCACGCCGGCCTGGGCAGCGCCACCCGCGCCAAGCGCCAGGAAGAGTGGAAGGCCGGCACTACCCGCGTAATGGTTTGCACCAACGCCTTCGGCATGGGCATAGACAAGGCCGATGTCCGTTTTGTGGTACACGCAGACCTGCCGGACAGTCCGGAAGCCTATTTCCAGGAAGCCGGCCGGGCGGGGCGCGACGGCAAGCCCTCCTGGGCGGTGCTCCTCTGGAACGGAACGGACATCCAGCGCCTGAAGCAGATCCAGCAGGTCTCCTTCCCTTCGCTGGAATACATAGAAGACATCTACCAGAAGCTTCACGTCTTCTTTGAAATCCCCTACGACACAGGCATGGGCCGCATGCTCAAACTGGACCTGGCGGCTTTCTGCCAGCGTTTCAAGCTGCAGTCATCGGCCGCCTGGTATGCCATCAAATACCTGGAAAGGGAGGGCCACTGGAGCATTGCGGAAGACATGGACATCCAGACCCGCATCAAGATAGACATTGACCGGACGGCCCTTTACAGCACGGACCTTCCATCGGCCCAGATGCCCGGCCTCCTGGAACAGCTCATGCGCACCTATACCGGCATTTTCTCCTTCCCCACCCCCATCGACGAGGAATATATTGCCGGAAAGTGCAACACCTCCGTCCCCCACCTGCGGGAAATGCTTTACCAACTGAGCATCAATCACGTTATCCGCTATATCCCGGCCGATCATGCCACCGTGGTGTACCTTCAGCATCACCGCCTGCATCCCGGGGATGTTCAGCTCACCCCCAAGCGCTACCAGCTGCTCAAGGAAGCATCGGAAAGAAGGATGCGCACCATGACGGAGTTCGTGGAAGAAGAAGACGAATGCCGTTCCCGCTTCCTCCTCCGTTACTTCGGCCAGGAAAAGGCCGATGACTGCGGTAAATGCGACGTCTGCCGCTCCGCCGCCGCCCGGCCGAAAGACCTCCCGGAGCGCCTGAAATCCCTTATCCAGGCCCGCGAGGGGCATTATTCCCTCAAAGAGCTCCGTACGGCCATGGGGCCCGGGGACGAGCGCTGGCTGGACGTGCTCCGCGAACTCATAGACCGGGGAGAAGTGCCCCCTTATACCCCATAAGCCATGACCGGAAGCAAGGACCTCCTGCTGGGAAGAATCCGTAACGGAGAAAGCCTGAGCCTGGGGCAGCAGCTCAAGCTGAGCCTGCTGCTCAGCTACCCTGCCATCCTGGCCCAGCTGTCGTCGGTGATGATGCAGTACATAGACACCTCCATGGTGGGGCATCTGGGACCGGAAGCGGGGGCCGCCATCGGCCTGGTTTCCACCTGTCTGTGGCTCATGGGCGGCTTTGGGATGGCTGCCACCAGCGGTTTCTCCGTGCAGGTGGCGCACCATATTGGCGGTAACGATTTCAAGGGCGCGCGGGACATCCTGCGCCAGGCCCTGGTGTGCGTGCTGGGTTTCAGCGCCGTCATCGGCCTCTTAGGCGTAGCCGTGCATCAGCAGCTCCCAGTCTGGCTGGGCGGCGGAGAGGACATTGTGGCCGATGCCGCCAAGTACTTCCTCATCATGTCCCTGTTCATGCCGGCCATGCTCCTGGACTGGATGTGCGCCGCCATGCTGCAGGCCAGCGGCAACATGAAGGTACCCAGCATCCTCAGTATCGGCATGTGCCTTATGGACGTGGCATTCAATTACCTGTTTATCTACGTGCTGGATATGGGCGTGGTGGGCGCGGCCATCGGCTCCGGCCTGGCCGAGGTCATTACCGGCCTCCTCATGTTCTCCTTCCTGGTTTTCCGTTCCAAAGAGCTTCGGCTAACGCATGAACACGGAAGCTTCCGGCCCACGGAACCGGTTGTTCGGAAAGCCCTGGACATCAGCGGCCCCATGGCCTTCCAGAACGTCCTCATGCGCGGCGGATACATTGCCGCCACGGTGATTGTGGCGCCGCTGGGCACCATCGCCATCGCCGCCAATTCCTTTGCCATCACGGCCGAGAGCCTCTGCTACATGCCCGGAGCGGGTATTGCCGATGCAGCCACCACCCTGGTGGGCCAGTCCATCGGCGCCCGCAGGAAGGAACTGGCCAAACGCTTTGCCTGGATTACCACTTTCCTGGGGATGGGCATCATGGGCCTCCTGGCCATCCTCATGTTCATTTTTGCCCCGCAGATGATGGGCCTGCTCTCCCCCGACGCAGCCGTCATCGACCTGGGCGCCCGCGTACTGCGGATAGAGGCCTTTGCCGAACTGGGTTATGCAGCCGCCATGGTGGCCTACGGCGCCTGCGTGGGCGCCGGCGACACCAAGTGGCCCA
>CAMZCW010000114.1 GCA_947305045.1 uncultured Bacteroidales bacterium
ACCACGGGCGGCTCCTCCCAGAAGAGCGACCAGTACAGGTCGCGGAACTCGCCCCGCTGCCAAGCCTGCACCAGCTCCTCCAGAGGGGCATCGGCACCGGCAGGGTCATACGATGATTTGAGGTCGTTTTCGAACATTTTGGCGACGCCCTGCCAGAAGATGGCCGCAGCGCCGTTCTTGTAATTCTTGATGATGTCGTAGGGCGGAACGCCGGTTTCCCGGTCGATGAGTTTGAGCAGCACCGCCCCCTGCTGGATGGACATCTCGCGCAGCGCCCCCTCGAAATCACGGAAAAGGTCCTTCTGGATGGCCGATATGTATCGGCTCTTCCGGAAAGCGCCGTAGTGCTCCGCGTTGAGCGTGCTGTCAATCTGCTCCTTTAAGACGCCCGAGGCCTGCGCATACGGGTACACGCGGGCGAAGCGCCACACCAGCTTGTAATACTGGCGCCACTGCTTGTCGGTGGTTCTTTTGCTCCGGCTCAGGATGTACACGGCCGGGAGACGGTCCAGGTAGGTGGTATCGCCGTCTTTGACCACCATGCGCATGTTGCCGCCGGTGCTATGGCCTGCCTCCGCGCTCACCTGGGTGCGTGCCATCGCCTCCTGGCGTGCCCGGGCCCTTTCCATAGCGCGGCGCACGTGATTCTGTGCCGATGCCCCCAGCGGAACAACGGCCAGCAACGCTGCCAGCAGGATATGACGGATGATTTTCACGACTGCAAAGGTAACACTTTGCAAAAAGTTTACCAAACCCGCCATGCCCCTCCCTGTCATCCCGAGCCGTCCCTGTCATCCCGAGCCATCCCTGTCATCCCGAGCCGTCCCTGTCATCCCGAGCGAAGCCGAGGGATCCCCTCCCGCCCCTTTCCCCACTTCCTACACAGATTACGTGGCGGTTAAGTTGTTGAATTACAGTGTATTATACGATAATCCTCGTTCGATTTTTGAACGAGGATTTTTCCGGAAAGCATTGATAGTCAGTACGTTAATAATCACTAGCCGATACAGACCTGCACCATTGACCGCACTGACCTGCTCCAGTCACCCTACTGACCTGCTCCAAACACCCTGCGGACCTACACCGCGTACGCTACTGCACCAGTTCTTTCCGCACGTAGCGCTCCCCGGTGGCCTGCAGCACAGCGTCTACAAAGGCGGGAGCATAGGCGGGAGAAGTGTGGCGGCCGGGAACAATCTCGCCGTCCTTGGACGGGCGCATAATCTGGTCGTTATGCTTGACGATGAGCAGCTTGGCCAGTTTGTCCCAGCGCTGCATCATGCGGTCCGTGTAAGCAAGGGTCTTGTCCGTCAGATAGTCGGACAGCTCGCCGGCGGTAAGCCCGGCGGCATGTTCTTCCACCACGGCCTGATCGGACTCGAAGTAGTCTTCCAGCTCGGTCTGGGCTTCCAGAAGGTCCGGGTACATGGCGCTCCAGCGCGGATAAACCATGTTGGCCACCCAGTTGCACATCCAGAAGGCGCTGTCGAAGGAAAACTCGGTGATGCTGTTGTTCTCCCGGCGGAACGGCTCCGGAATCCGGTTGATGCCGCAGTACACCGGCACATAGGCCACCATGGTGGCGTCGTCCAGGTTAAAATACGTAATGCCGCCCAGGGCGTCCGGCAACCAGGAACGCATGCGGCATACCATGGTGAGGCCGCTCTGCTGGCAGCCGATGGGCCGTTCGCGGAACATGGGCGTGCCGTCGGGGGCCTGGAAGTTCAGCGGCTGGTTGCGGTAGGGCGACGCCCAGGGACCGGCGCTGATATCGCTTGTCATGTCCAGGGCGGTGCCTTCGTAGTGGTCGCGCATGTCCCGCTGGATGTCGCGGTAGCTCACGGGGGCATCCGGCTTAATCCACAGCGGCAGTTCGTCGTGCTCGCGCAAGTCCCCGTTCAAGAAAGGCAAATAGCTGTCCATCACTTCCTTGGAGTAGTGGCGCCGATAAAAACTCCACACGCGGGCCTCGCAGTAGCGGATGGCGCCCCAGTCCAGCGGACCGTAGGCTTCGCGGAAGCTGAAATCGGCATCGGCCCCGTCAAAATAACCCATTTCGCGGGCAAAGGAGATGACGTCTGCGCTGTACATGGTGTCGCCGTCCTTGGTCACGCAGAAGCCCAGCTTCTTGTCCACCTTCTTGGCTTGCGGGAACTGACGGATGCGGCTGGCGTTGGCATACGCACAAATGTGATCGTCCGGGACGCGGCGGGCCACCCAGACTGCACCCACGCGGCCCGGCCCCTTGCCGATAAGCTCCATGATCCAGGCCTCTTCCTTGTCGCAGACGGCAAACGACTCGCCGGTTTCGCTGTAGCCATATTCCTGCACCAGTGCGTGCATGACGGCGATGGCTTCCCGTGCCGATGCCGACCGCTGCAACGCCAGGTGCATAAGAGCGAAATAGTCCAGCGCCCCGTCCGGGTTGCGGAGCTCTTTGCGGCCTCCCCAGGTGGTTTCCATGATGGAAACCTGCTTCTCGTTCATCAGGCCGGTGACGGCATACGTATAAGGGGCCTGTGCAATGTAATGCACGATGGAAGGGTCCCTCCTGCCGCGCACGATCACCTTTTCGCCGGGTTCATGCTTTCCGGGGGCCGAATAGCTGAGCGACCTGGCAGAGCCGAAGCTGTCGCAGTTATAGGTGCAAATGACGCTCCCGTCCACGGAAGCTTTTTTCCCGACGATGAGGTTGGTGCAGGAGTCTGCATGCTGGGTGCCTGCGAGCAGGCAGGCGGCCATAATGGCCAGAGTGACAAGTTTTTTCATGTTGCCAAGTTACGGAATTGTTGGCACTTTTGCAAGAAGATGCCTTGCATCATGCCCGGCTCCTCGTCCCGCCCCGCCCTCGGCCTTTTACGCTGGCGCGGATTTGCCGCGATTGCATCAGCACCCATCTCTGAAGCCATTATTTTGCAATCGCGGCATACGTAAGACGACGAGGTGGCAGCTAAGTAATTGACACTCAGCGAAATGCCGGAAAATCCTCGTCGCAAAATTGAACGAGGATTATACAGGAAGTGACTGTGGAACAGGGAGTTAGCGGCCACCGGCCGATGCAGACCTGCGCCAGGACCACATCGATTAGTGCTCCAGGGCCGGAGAGGCCCGGTCGAAGCCGGACATGACGATGAATCGGGCACGCCGGGCAAAGCCGGGCGGGACGAGGAGAAGCGGGCGGGGAAGGCCACGCCGGGCAAGGCCTGGCGTGACGGCGGCCCTCCCCTAGAACTGGTACAGGTTAATCCCGGTCTGGGGGTCAGCGTATCGGCCCACGAAGGCGTCCGGGAAGGCCTCCACATACAGCTCGCAGGCGCCGTTGATGTAGGCGGTAAGCAGGTGCCCGCCGATGCAGGTGTAGTCCCGGCGACTGGCGGTAATGTGCAGGTGCAAGTAGGGCTTGCCGTCCTTCTGGGAGATATTTCCCGTGAGGTTGGTGATTTCCATCTGCTCGGTAAAGGTTTTGTCCACGTACTTGAGGGTGTTCGGATCCAGGAAGCGGAACGTGGCTTCAGAAACGGCACCCAGGCCCACAATGTTCCCGGCCAGGATCCCCTTCTCCGCGCAAAAAGCCGCAATAGCGGCCGATACTTCCACATGGTTGTCCAGACTCAGGACATACACATTTTCCTTAACTTGCTTGTACTTATACATATTCGATATCGGTTAAATCCAACTCATTGGGCGGCAGGTTCCAGCCCGGGGAAAAGAAAAAGCGAAAGCCCCGCAGCTCCGAGGGAATCCGGTTCAGGAAGGCCAGCTTAGGTTCCCCGTAGTCCCCGGAACTGCCGTACAGCGTCATGGTGCGGGCGGCATCGTCCTTGAGGTACCACCCTCCCCCATGCACCTTCACATAACCCTGCACCAGGTCCTTGTGCTGGCCCACCAGGCCATACACAAAAGTGCCCACCAGCGGCTGTTCAGGAGAGGAAACCAGGATAAACTTGGGATGCATGGGCTCAAATTATCAAGTCTTCCACCGACAGTTTTGGCACATAATGCACGCCATCCTTCCGGTAATAGCTTAACGCATCCGGCGAGGCGCCCGGCACCAGAAATACGGTTTCCGCCGGCTTTCCCAGGCCGATCACCGCCATCGGCTCCAACCTCAGCCCCAACGCATCACGAAGCGCCTCCCGCTGGAAGTTCAGAATAAAAATCCCGCCCAAGCCCATCTCCACGGCCTTGAGCAGCATACTCTGCGCGGCAATCCCCAGGTCCATATCCACCACCCGGTCCTCCAGCACGGCGCTGCACACCACAATATAGGCCGATGGCTCCATCCCCGGATGCGGCAAATGCTCCTGCGGCAGCGCTGCGCCCAGCTTCACCAGCGGGTGCACCAAGGTGGTATCGGCCCCGCAAACCAGACGGAAACGCAGGGGTTGCCGATTCATCCCCGACGCCACCAGCGGCACCACCCCCACCAGTTCCCGGAGTTGTGCTTCGGACACCGCACCCGAAAAGCCCCGGTAACTGCGATTCCTGCGCAGCAGCGTATCCAGCGAAAGGTGGTTCCGCCGGACCACCGTCTTTTGCGCGTGTGCCAGTTCCTCCTGGCGTTTTTCCAGATAATTATCGGCCATAACGTGCTTCTTTCTACAAAAGTAAGGATTATTCGCGGAAATAGCAAAGGGTCTCCAGCTGGTCAAAAGTCCACCCATTATAATTATTTTTCACCCGCGCGAGCGTGTAAAACCCGTAATTTTGCGGACACTAAAATTTGAGAAGAAAAACCAACATTACTATTATGATCCCGAAAAAATTTTACATTGAGCCCCGGGCATCTGTCCTAGACGTTCAAAGCGAGGCCGTCATCTGCCAGAGCGGCCTTCAGACGCTCGACCCCAACGGTATTGAGCAAGGTTCCGTTATCCCGGATACTACTTTCGACCTGTTGTAACCCTCTTACGATGACAATTATGAAAAAACACATCTACTTTGCATTTGCCGCTGCGCTGGCCGTTGTGTCCTGCGCCAAAGAACAGGCTCCCGTCGTAAACAATGAGGTTGTCACCAGAATCTATGCCGCCATGGACCCTGTAAAATCCACCGTTGGCATTGACGGAACCACCGCCCACTTCTCCTGGACCAGCGGCGAAGTCATTTCTGTTGCCACCGCCGAAGGGTTCACGGACTTTACCTGCACCAACACAAGCACGGGCGAATTCACCCATGCAGGCGAGGTCACCCCGCTGAATGTAGCGGTTTCCCCGGCCCAGACCACCGACAAATTCACTTCCGAAACCAACTTCGAGGTAGGCCTGCCGATCGTGTACACCTACGCAGAAGGCAAGACCAACGCCATCATGGTGGGCACCAAGGGCGAAGGAGACAAGTACATCTTCGGCCATGCCGCCGCCCTGCTGTCCATCACCTATGAAAACCTGCCGGAAGGCACCAAGGGTATCTCCGTTACGGCCGATGAAGAAATTGCCGGTATCGTCACCCTCTCCGGCACCAGCGCCAGCGCCATCGAAATCAAGAACGACAACCCCGGCCTCACCGACAATACCGTGAGCATTACCCATGACGCCACCGTCGGCAACACCGCCAGCCGCACTTACTATCTTCCCCTGCCTACCGGCACGTACGAGACCATCACCTTCCATCTGATTCATGACAATGCCGCCATTGAAGCTTCCACCACTAAAACCCTGAAGAACGTGACGCTCGCCCGTGGCAACTACGCCGCCCTCCCCGCCGCCACCCTGGCCGAAGGCTTCGTGCCGTACACCGTGGGAAAAGTCGGCAGCATTCCCGACAGCGAGCCGACAAGCTGGACTCAATGGGGTGATGAAACGCATAGTTCTCCGTATGCAATTGCTCCGGGCCAGGTGCTCCATCTGGAATTTGAGAATCACAGTAAAGGCGACGAAAACGCTCACAACTGGGTGGTTTTCCTGGCCAATAAAGATTTCAAAACCCCCAGGCTGGACGGCTATACTGAGTATTTTGCCCTTCGCAGCGATAACTGGGGCTGGGGGAACACCGACTATAACGGTGCAAATATCGCTATCAACATGGTGTCGGACAACGATATCAGCACGGTAGATTTGTGGTGGGCTGAATTTAAGAGAGCCATGCAGAATTCCAACGTTACCATGACTCTGGAACGCACAGAAGAAGGCGGCCTCTTTGTGATTGCCAAGTCCGTTTCTTCCGACAACAAGACAACCATTACCGAGAGCTACCAGCAGGCCGTACCTGTCACCGGTGATGTTGTTGCTTTCCTTTGGTGCGATAACAGCTATTATATCATCAATAAAGTCTGGTATTCAAACAGCAAGAAGGTCCTGAGTAGTTTCGTGAGCGATTACGACTATTATCTCTTCGATACTGCACTCGACTTAAGCGTAATCGGCACCCCTAAGAAGGTTAGTGCCGTGTATAACGATGGGGGCCGGTTTGCGACACACTTAGCCGAGCAGCTTAGTGCAAACGCTGCAACAATGGTTCCTGCGGAAGAAGGCAACCAAACCGTTTCCGCCACATATAAGGGAAATGCGATTGACCTGGTTATCCCTGTAAAGATTGGGACTTCCGCCTTTGGCTCTACCACCTTGGCGACCACAATCCAGTACTCTCCATTCGCAGGTGAAATTCCCGTCGGCGAAACCGTGAGCAAAACCCTGTTCGTTTACTCGTCCTGCCCGAACAACTGGGCTTCTCCCTGTGTGGACATTGTTGATTTCTGGGGTGAAGGCAATAAATTCTACGCCAGTTTCCGTATGGACAACTATGGTTGGGGAACTAATTACGGCTCCGCAACGGCTACCAGCAACTGGAATTGGGATATTTTCCAAGCTATGCAGAATCACGATACCGTGAAGATTTCCTGGACCAACAATACCTCTACTGCAACCGTACGATTTGATGCAACGTACTGGAATGGCGAAACCCATTTCCAGCAGTTTGAAGGCTGCACCATCGACGGTGGAAAACTGGGATACCGTTGCTTCACCGAAAACTCCTACGTAGTTGCTATCGACTAAGAAACCCTCATAACTTCTGAAGGCGGCTCATTGCGAGTCGCCTTCTTTTTTTTGCATGAAAACCGGAGGGCATTTTCTCCTCCGCGTTCAAAAGGCGTTATATCGCAGGACAAACGGTGAGGGCGCCGGTGGTGGCGTTGTAGACCAGCCAGTTGGGGGCGGTGATCCAGTCTCCCAGGAGCATCAGGCGGGCCGGGCAGGCGGCAGCAGAGGCCGATACCACCGGCAGATCCACCCGCGCATGGTAGTGGCCGAAAATGAAGTATTGCACCGGCTCCGGAAACGCCTCACAGAAGCGGTAGAGCGGCTCCGAGGCCCCCTTGAACGTATAGGAGATATTCTTTCCCAGCCGCGAGCGGCGGCTCCAGCC
>CAMZCW010000115.1 GCA_947305045.1 uncultured Bacteroidales bacterium
CTTGAAGTCTTCCCAGCGGTAGAAGGAGCCGGGGGCGGCCATGGGCAGCGGCAGGTCTGTAGGATACATGAAATAGCCGCTCCCGGCCCGTTCGATGTCCGCCATAATCTCCTCATAAGCGGAAACCGGCTGGGCAAATGCAGCGATACCTGCCAGCCCAGCCAATAAAAGAAGGAAAAGTTTTTTCATCCTTACACTTCCGTTGCGGTGGCAAACTCGGAGAGGAAGCGCATGTCGTTCTCGAAGTAGTGCCGGAGGTCGTTCACCTGCCACTTGAGCATGGCAATGCGCTCAACGCCCATGCCGAAGGCGAAGCCGCTGTACTGGGAAGGGTCTATGCCGCTGGCTTTGAGGACGTTCGGGTCCACCATGCCGCAGCCCATGATCTCCAGCCAGCCGGTGCCCTTGCAGATGTTGCAGCCCTTGCCCTTGCAAATGTTGCAACTCACGTCCACCTCTGCGGACGGCTCCGTGAAGGGGAAGTAAGAGGGGCGCATGCGAATTTGGGTATCCGGGCCGAACATCTCCCGCGCAAAGAGCAGGATGGCCTGTTTTAAATCGGCAAAGGTAACATCCTTGTCGATATAGAGGCCCTCCACCTGATGGAAGATGCAGTGCGCGCGGGCGCTGATGGCCTCGTTGCGGAATACGCGTCCCGGGCACACCACGCGGATGGGCAGGGACTGGGTCTCCATGGTGCGAACCTGCACGGAAGAAGTGTGCGTGCGCAGCAGCAGGGGATTGAGGTGCCCGTTGCTCACGAAGAAGGTGTCCTGCATCTCCCGGGCCGGATGGTTGGGCGGGAAGTTCAGGGCCTCGAACACGTGGTAGTCGTCCTCAATCTCGGGACCCTCCGCTACGTCGTAGCCAAATTTGCGGAAAATGTCCACAATCTGCTGACGCACAATGGATACCGGATGGCGGGACCCCAGCGGAATGGCATCCCCGGGCATACTCAGGTCCTCTTTGGGGAGGGCCGACACCACCGCTTCCTCTGCAGCGGCCTTAAGCTCTTCGATGCGGGCTGCAGCGGTTTTCTTGAGTTCGTTCAGGCGCTGGCCATATTCGCGTTTGAGCTCCGGCGCCACGCCGCGGAACTGATCCATGAGGGCGGTAATTTCACCCTTTTTGCCCAGAAAACGGATGCGGGCTTCTTCCACTTCCTTTGCGGAGGACGCTTTGAGCTCTTCCAGCTCTTTGAAAATTTGTTCAATCGCTTCTTTCATGCCTATTTCTTCTTGGTATTCTTGTTGTTTCTTTTGTCTCTTGCTTCCTGGGCGCGTTTTCCGCCGCTCTTCCAGTACTTGGCCCACTGCTCCGGGGTGAAAAAGCGTTTGTAGCTGTTGTCTATCTGCTGCATCCACTTGTCCTGCACCGTCACGTACAGGTCCCGGTTCTCCACTTTGGCTTTTTGCATGCTTTCCAGCTCTGCCGACATGGCCTTGAGGTCATGGGTGAGGGTGGAATCCACATAAAACTCCTGCCAGTACTCCAATTCCAGCATTGTGCTCAGGCGCTGCACCTCCTTGTCCACAAACTCCAGCATTTGCTTTTCCTGCTGCTCAGGGGTCTGGGGGGCTGTATTTTGGGCCTTTGCCGCCAAAACCGACAGGCTTAAAGCAGCGACAGCGCTCAAAAAATGATAAAATTTCATACCTTTGTAGTCTAATGTCGAAGGACAAAATTACGCAATAAACAGAAAAAGTCCAAAATACGATGAGAAAATCGCTCCTGAAATTGTTCGTTACCGCCCTGGCCGTGGTCCTTAGCACCGTGGAGGGGAACACCTGCACCAACGTAATCGTCAGTCGCGGCGCCAGCAAAGACGGCTCCGTGCTGGTCTCGTACGCTGCAGACTCCCATTACCTGTTCGGAGAACTCTACTACCATCCCGCGGCGGACTGGAAGGCCGGAACCATGCTCCCCGTCTACGAGTGGGATACCAACCGCTATCTGGGTGAAATTGAGCAGGTTCCGCACACCTATCAGACGGTGGGCAACATGAACGAATTCCAGCTCATCATCACGGAAACCACCTGGGGCGGCCGCGAGGAACTGATGGACAAAAACGGCGGTATTGACTACGGTTCCCTCATCTACATCACCCTGCAGCGCGCCAAGACGGCTCGCGAAGCCATCGACATCATTGTCTCGCTGGCCAACGAATACGGCTATGCCTCGGAAGGGGAGACCTTCTCCATTGCCGATAAGAACGAGGCCTGGATCATGGAACTCATCGGCAAGGGCATGAGCATGCGCAACGGCATCAATATGAACAAAGGCATCGTCTGGGTGGCCCGCCGCGTGCCCGATGGCGCCATTTGCGCGCACGCCAACCAGGCCCGCATCGGCAAGTTCCCCATGGACGATCCCGACAACTGCCTTTACGCCCCGGACGTCATTACGTTTGCCCGCCGCAAGGGTTATTTCGACGGCCTGGACAGCGAGTTCAGCTTCAAGAAGGCCTATAATCCGGTGGATTTTGGCACCATCCGCGGCTGCGACGCCCGTGCCTGGAGCGCCTTCAATATCCTTACGGAAGGCTGGTTCTCCTTCTACGATGAAAATGGCAGCGCCGTCACGCGGGATGCCTTCGCGTATTTGGATTATGTGATGGGCAACAACCTCAATGGGGACTTCCCGCTGTTCGTCTATCCGCGCAAAAAGGTGGGCGTAAAAGAGGTGGCCGATGTCATGCGCGACCACTTCGAGGGTACCCCCATGGACATGACCCAGGATATCGGCGCCGGCGGCAACGCCCTCCCGTACCGCTGGCGTCCCATGGAATTCCAGGACCCGGAAGGCAACACCTACGTCAATGAGCGCGCCATCGCCACCCAGCAAACCGGTTTCTGGATGGTGGGCCAGGCCCGCAACTACGTTCCGGACGTGGTGGGCGGCATCCTGTGGTTCGGCACGGATGACGCGGCAACCTCGTACCTCACCCCCATTTATACCACCATCCAGGAGGTGCCGGACTGCTTCCGCGTGGGCAACGGAGACCTGTTGCATTATTCGGCCGATGCCTCTTTCTGGATCAACAACCGCATCTCCAATGCCTGCTACAAGATGTATAACATCATGGCACCTTACGTGCGCGCCAAGGTAGATGCCTTCGAGCGCGACCAGATGGAACGCCGCGTGCATTCGGTGGACAGCATGGCCGTGGTCATGTACAACCAGGTGGCGGTGAAGATGCAGAAGAAACTCTCCTCCAAGGGGAACGTAATGGTATCCCGCCAGCCCTTCGCCAAGGTAATCAAGTATGTGAGCGATTACAGCGTTAAAACAGCCCAGGAGCAGTTTGTGGCCTGGCGCAAGCTGGAAACGGAACTGCTGGTGAAGTTTATGGACGGCAATGTGAAACCGCAGAATGCAGACGGCAGTTTCAAGCATTCGGAGTACTCGGAGGGCATGCCGGACCACATTGACTGGCCGGGCTATACCGAACTGTGGAAAACCACGGTGGCGCAGGAGCACGGAGATGTAATCAAGGTGCCTGCAAACCAGTAGAGAATAACCAACTAATAACCTATAGCTATGACCACATTGTTTTATCTGGTGCCGGTGGCAGCAGTGATTGCGCTGCTTTTCGCCTGGTTTTTCTTCCGTCAGATGATGAAGGAAAGCGAGGGCACGCCCACCATGAAAGAAATCGCGCAGTATGTGCGTGAGGGCGCCATGGCGTACCTCAAGCAGCAGTACAAAGTTGTCATCATTGTTTTCATTGTCCTGGCGGCGCTCTTTGCCGTGCTGGCCTATGGTTTTGGCGTACAGAACCCCTGGGTGCCGTTTGCCTTCCTTACGGGCGGCTTCTTCAGCGGCCTGGCCGGCTTCGTGGGCATGAAAACCGCTACGTATGCATCGGCCCGTACGGCCAATGCCACCATGCGCAGCCTCAATGCCGGCCTTAAGATTGCCTTCCGCAGCGGTGCCGTCATGGGCCTCACCGTGGTGGGCCTGGGCCTGCTGGACATTGCCATCTGGTGGAGCGTGCTCAAGATTTTCTACGACCCTTCGGATGCGCAGAACCTGGTCATTATCACCACCACCATGCTCACCTTCGGGATGGGTGCTTCTACGCAGGCGCTCTTTGCCCGCGTGGGCGGCGGTATCTATACCAAAGCGGCGGATGTGGGGGCTGATATTGTAGGTAAGGTGGAGCAGGACATCCCGGAGGACGACCCGCGCAATCCCGCCACCATTGCGGACAACGTGGGCGACAACGTGGGCGACGTTGCCGGTATGGGCGCAGACCTTTACGAGAGCTACTGCGGCTCCATCCTGGCTACCATGGCGCTGGGGGCATCGGCCTTCTTTGCAGACGGAACGGACGTGCAAATGCGCGCCATCCTGGCCCCGATGATGATTGCTGCCATTGGCGTAGTGCTTTCTATCATAGGTATTTACGTGGTGCGCACCAAGGAAGGCGCCGGCCTGATGGACCTTCTCAAGTCCCTGTCCGTGGGCACCAACCTGGCGGCCGTGCTCATTGCCGTGATGTCGTTCGGTGTCTTCTACCTGCTGGACTTCCCCAACTGGTGGAAACTCTCCCTGAGCGTGGTGAGCGGCCTGCTGTCGGGCGTGATTATCGGCAAGATTACGGAATTCTATACCTCCCATTCGTATAAACCGACGCAAAAGCTGGCGGAAGCTGCCCAGACGGGTTCCGCCACCGTGGTTATCAACGGCGTGGGCCTGGGCATGCGTTCAACGGCCATTCCCGTGATTACCATCTGCGCCGCCATCCTCCTGGCCTACGGCTTTGCCACGGATTTTGTGTTCTCCTCCAAAACCCTGAGCATGGGCCTGTACGGTATTTCCATCGCCGCGGTGGGCATGCTCTCAACGCTGGGAATTACCTTGGCTACAGATGCTTACGGTCCCATTGCCGATAACGCCGGCGGTAACGCCCAGATGAGCGAACTGGATCCTTCCGTGCGCGAGAAGACCGATGTGCTGGATGCCCTGGGAAATACTACGGCCGCCACCGGCAAGGGCTTTGCCATTGGCTCTGCCGCGCTTACCGCCCTGGCCCTGTTGGCCTCTTATATAGAGGAACTCAAGATTGGTTTGCAGCATGTGGGACGGCATGTCCTGCAGGTGGGTGAGCGTACCGTGGACACCATGAATGCCAGTATTACGGACATTGTGGAGATGTACGACATTTCCCTGATGAACCCCAAGGTCCTGGTGGGCGTGTTCGTGGGCTCCATGATGGCCTTCCTGTTCTGCGGCCTCACCATGCAGGCCGTGGGCCGCGCCGCCTCCAAGATGGTGATCGAGGTCCGCAGGCAGTTCCGCGAGATTGCGGGCATCCTGGAAGGCAAGCAGCGCCCGGATTACACTTCCTGCGTGCGCATTTCCACCAAGGCGGCCCAGCACGAGATGATCTTTCCGTCCCTGTTGGCCATCGTGGGTCCCATGATTGTGGGCTTGCTGCTGGGTCCTGCGGGCGTGATTGGCCTGTTGGCCGGCGGTCTGGGTGCGGGCTTTGTGCTGGCCATTTTCCTGGCCAACTCCGGCGGCGCCTGGGACAATGCCAAGAAGTACGTGGAGGAAGGTCACCACGGCGGTAAAAACTCCCCGGCCCACAAGGCCACCATCGTGGGCGACACCGTGGGCGACCCCTTCAAAGACACCTCCGGCCCTTCCCTGAACATCCTCATCAAGCTCATGAGCATGGTGAGCATCGTGATGGCCGGCCTCACCGTCATGCTGCACTAAGTTGCGCTATCGCACAACCCCTCGCTGCGCAACTTCGTTCACGTTACCCCATCCCCAACCCCTTCCCTCGGGGAAGGGGCACTTCGTGCCGAGGTGTTCACGTTTGTCGCTAGGCTCCGACGGGGCATGACCCTTGTCATACCGAGGACGAAGGCCGAAAGTATCCCCCGCAGGCCCGCTGCGGGCGCGTTTTCCTGGCAAATCGTAGCACTGGCGGACCTTTAGGCCCGCCAGCGGCGCATTTAACCCCCAAACCGTGCCCCCGGCGGGCCCCATAGCGGAAGCCGCACGGCATTACGCGAAATGGGGGCAAAATGCGTAAGGAGATGCCCGGTTGGAAATGTAGAAGAATAGTTGTAAGTTTGCAAAAACGAAACGCTTATGTCGCTGCTCATCATTCTGCTGGTTTGCACAGTCCTCGCCACTCCGGCGCAGGCGGCTCCGCTACAGGAGGAGGTACAGCCCGCACCCGCACAGGATACCTTGCGCTTGGACTGGGGAACCTATATAGGGGAACTCCCCGCCGGGCAGGGGAAGTTGTACCACAAGGAGCGGGGCCTGTACGTGGGCACGTTTGACAAGGTGGTCCCTTCCGGCAAGGGCATCCACTTTAAGGCTGATGGCAGCGTGTACGAAGGCAATTTTGTCAGAGGGGTATATCAGGGCTACGGCCGCCTGTTCATGGCAACAGGCGCTGTCATCTGCGGAGAGTTCTCCAGCGGCCGCGCCAATGGCCTGGACACGCTGTATTATCCTGACGGTAAAGTGTTTATCGGCGTCATGCAAAACGGCGGCGCTACCAAGCAGGGCAAAACTTACAAGAGTGCCGATGCCGCCAAACTCACCCGGCCGCAGAAACCCGCCCTGCCGCTAACCCCGGAGGATGAAGCTTTCCTGCAAAGCCTGGGCTACGGCGCCTACGATACCCCGGCCACCTTTGGTAAGGGCGCCTCCTTCTTCCAGGTCTATATCCACCCCAACTTCCGCTACTCGGAGTCCATGGCAGACAAAATGGCCACGGTGGAGTACGAGTTCACAGTAGGGGAGGACGGCAAGCTGCGGGATATTAACATTCTCTCCAGCACAGACGAAGACTTCTCCAAGGAACTCCTCCGCGTCCTGAAGCATTGCCCCAAATGGACCCCGGCCACCAAAGATGGCAAGCCGGTACCCTACACCATCCGCAACCAGCGCATCACCTTTGGTAGCTACAATTAATTTCCGTACCTTTGCACTTCTATGAAGGCAAGAGAAGTACTGGCGTTTATTGCAGGCGTGTTGGCGTTGCTGGGGTTACTGTGGCTGGTAACGCCGGCAGACGGCGTGAACCTGGGGCCGCTGAACCTCCGTTTTGCCTCCTACCAGCGCACGCTGCGGGACGCCCATGAGCAAAAAGTGGACGTGGATTCCGTGCTCCGCGCCGTAGAGGCCCGTTTCCGCATGGAGGACGACACCCTCAGCTACTACCGCCGTTTCTTTTACGAGAATCCGGACCGGATTTTCCTTCCCGGTGACGATTACCACTTCTTTGACCCGGTTTTCCGCCAGATGGAAGGGGCCACGGACCATCTGGTTCGCGTAGTGCACTACGGAGACTCCCAGATAGAACTGGACCGGATTAGCCAGGACCTCCGGG
>CAMZCW010000116.1 GCA_947305045.1 uncultured Bacteroidales bacterium
TGGGGCGGATGGCGGCCTGAATCTCGCTGTCCGGGGCATCGGCCTTGATAAAGCTTACTTCAATGCCGAATTGGGCCAGCGTGACGCCCAGCAGGTTGAAGGTGCCGCCGTAGATGTTGTTGGCGGCGACGATATGGTCCCCCGCGCCGGCAATGTTCAGGCAGGCGAAGAGGTTGGCGGCCTGGCCGGAGGAGGTGAGGATGGCGCCCACGCCGCCCTCCAGGGTACAAAGCTGCGCCGCCACGGCGTCTACCGTGGGGTTCTGCAGGCGGGTATAGAAATAGCCGCTGTCTTCCAGGTCAAACAGGCGGCCCATCTGGTCCGATGTCTCATATTTAAAGGTCGTACTTTGAATAATGGGGAGTTGCCGCGGCTCGCCCTTCTTGGGGCTGTAGCCGGCATGTACGCACAGTGTGTCAATCTTTGCCATAATGTTTCGTTTTGCACAGCAAAGGTACTCTCTCTGGAAAAAACGAACAAGCTTTTAAGAAAATTTGGAAAATATTGCTATATTTGCTTTTAAAAATAGAATATTTAGAAAAATCGACCTGTAATTTGTGTCTTTATAGAAAATTATTCTTATGAGCGAAATGGTACTGGATGCAGTGGATCTGCAAATTCTGCGGGCGCTGCAGGAGAATGCACGGCTTACTACTAAGGAACTGGCAGCGCGCGTGAACCTTTCCACCACGCCCGTGTTCGAGCGCATGAAGCGGCTGGAAAAGAGTGGCTTTATCAAGCAATACGTGGCAGTGCTGGATGCAGAGAAGTTGGGTAGGGGATTTACGGTATTCTGCTCCGTGAAATTGAAGCAAATGAACCGCGCCGTGGCCCGGGACTTTATTTCCGTTATCCGGGACATTCCCCAGGTGGCGGAATGCTACAACATTTCCGGCGAATACGACTATCTGTTAAAGATTTACGCGCCCGACATGAAGTACTACAACGAGTTCATCATCAACGTCCTGGGCAATATCAGCGCCATCGGGTCCATCCTCTCCTCCTTCGTAATGGACGAAATCAAGAACACCCATGCGCTGTATTTGTAACGCCTTGGCACTGGGTTTTCTCCTCTTCTTCGGCGAACAATAGCCCCTACAGTGGCCTGATTCTTGTTACAGCCTCACGGTATGACTAGACTGGTAACACGACTCTCTGCCATCTGGCAGGGGCTTCTGCGCAGCTTCCGGGATTTCCCCGTGGAAGCCTTCATCTCCATTGCGGTCTTCACCCTGACCATCCTCTCCGAAGAAGAGGTAATCGCATCAGGGTTCCCGATTGTTTTCTTCTTCCCGCTTGTGGTGTTCTCCTTCAGTTTGCACCGAATGGCCGGAAGGGAGGGGATCCTCGCATGGAAGGTCTGCTACCTTGTGTCGGCACTTCTGTGGATTCCCCTTTATGTCTGGAAGCCGACGTTGGATGAGGCCGGAATTTTCGTGACGTATCTCCTTTCCTTCATCCTCCTGTTCGCATCGGTCGGGAGGCACAAGGACAATGCACATTATGCGGAGACCATCCTCCATTGTCTTTCAAAGGGCCTCGCTGCGGTCCTTGTAGCCGGCATCCTGTCGCTTGCACTGCTCGCCATCACCGCTTCGGTGGATTACCTCTTCCTGTCCTCGAACCTGGGGGAGAAGTGGTATATCTATCCGCTGCTGCTTATCTGGATGGTCATCGCCCCGATGCTCTGCTGCTCGTTCGTATCGGAGCCCCCGGCGCAGTGGAAGGACCGCCGCTTCCTTAGCATCGTTGTCGATTATGTTCTTACACCGGCCCTTCTCATCTACGCAGTCATCCTGTATGCCTACATGCTCCGTATCCTTTTCCAGTGGCATCTGCCGGATGGCGGGGTGGCCTATCTCGTGGGCGGTTTTGTCTGCGTCGCACTTTCGTGCCGCCTGCTTCGGGAGCTGCTTTCCACGCGACATCTCAACGGGTTCTATCAGTACCTTCCGTATGTGAACCTCGGGCCGCTTGTCCTGTTGTGGGTGGGTGTCGTCCGCCGCGTCGGAGAGTATGGCCTCACGGAAATGCGGGTGTATCTGATTGCGGTGTCCCTCCTTCTGACCCTTTTCACACTGATGCTCCCATCGCCCCGGACACGTTCGTACTACCGGATGAGTCTTATTACGGGCTGTGTAGCGATTCTGCTGACCTACATCCCCGGCATCCGGGCCCGTGACCTGGGCCTTTACAGCCAGCGCGCGCGGACGGATGCGGTGCAAGCGGACGACGGGGATATGGAACGCCCGGAGGTGCTTGACGATGTAGCCCCTTCGACGTGCTATGAGCTGGAGGACCCCGTCCCGCTGAATGAGTATACCCTTTTTATCCCGAAGGGCAGCTATCACTACTACGAGGATAGTTCTGTAGCCATATTCTATGAGGACGCTTCGCGTGAGAAGGAACTGCTCCGCTGCGAGATTGCCGCGCGCTTGGATTCTCCCGATGCGGAAAAACTCATCTTCCGAAATGAGCAATACCAGGCCGTCTTCACGCTCATCACTGACTATCAGACGGGCACAGGCTCCAGATTCATCACCGGGCGGCACATGCTCTATGCCCGCCCGTGATGTATCATCTTGGTGAAAAGAACAGATATTTTTATAACAACTTGACAATGAGTTGCTTTCTGCCTTTTTGCCGACATATCCGTCACCCCAACTTTGAGTATTTGGCAGATTTTCAGTATCTTTGAACGACCAATCAAGTATTTCCATTATGATGAAACACCTGCTGATCGTTTTCTCAGCCCTGACCCTGATTGCTGCGCCCGCGAGCGCACAATCCACCAAATCCTTCACCACTGTCAAGGAACTCCCGATAACCTCCGTGAAGAACCAGTACAAGAGCGGGACCTGCTGGGACTATGCCACGTTAGGCTATTTCGAGAGCGAGATTCTCCGAAAGACCGGAAAGACCTATGACCTCTGCGAGATGTTCGTGGTGAACAAGGATTATATGGACTGCGCAACGCACTATGTCCGTATGCATGGATACAGCCAGATTTCCGAAGGCGGTTCCTGCGACGACGTGGCCGATGTCATCCGCCGGCACGGCATCTGCCCGGAGGAGGCCATGCCCCGGCCGGGTTCCCTTGTGGGCGAGCCTTATGCCAATTTTAAGGTGTTCTTCCCGGAGCTGGAGAAAGCGGTCATTGCAGTTATCTGGAACGAAGGCAAGCCCGAACTGAACCGTTTTACTACGGAGGAGCAGGCTCCGCTTCGGAACAAGCGTCCCGCCGAGAACTGGCAGGAGGGCGTACAGGCTGTTATCGACAAGTATGTGGGGAAATGCCCGGAGTCTTTCGTTTATGAAGGGAAGACCTATACGCCCAAGTCATTTGCCGAGCAGCTTGGGCTCAATATGGACGATTATGTGAGCCTCACCAGTTATACCCACCATCCCTTCGGCGAGTGGTTTGTGCTGGAGGCTCCCTACAAATGGCGGCTCAAACCCAGTTACAACATTCCCATCGACCAGCTGATGGAAGCCCTTGACCGGGCCATCGACAAGGGCTACACCGTAGCCTGGGGCGGGGACGTGTCCGGCAGTAATTTCGTGAGAAAGGAGTGTATTGCTTCTCTTCCGGATGGTGTTGTGCCGTCGCAGGAACTGCGGCAACAGCAGTGGGATAGCTGGGAGTTCACCTACGACCACGTGATGCTCATCTATGGCAAGGCGGTGGACGAGACCGGGAAGCCGTACTACCTGGTAAAGAACTCCTGGGGGGAGAACGGCCCTTACAAGGGCATCTGGTACATGTCCCGCGACTATATTGCCCTGAACACTACCTACATTTACCTGAACCGCGAAGCGTTGGACGGTAAACTCAGAAAACGTATCTCCCGATAACCCTCAGGCGGCCGTGAGGAGTGTGCGTAACTTCATGTCTATCAGTATTTATTCCCTAATAATATTTTTCCATTTGGGTCAATATACCTTCAAGCTGGGGACCTATGCGCTGTGGCCCTTCGGCAAAGAATTGGTGGACGGCCCCACCCAGCCGGGCTGCTTATCCATCGTCACTCAAGCATCGTAGCAATGGGACAGACCGTTTCGCTTCGCGAGGACAATATCGGCCAGGTCCTCCTCAGTCTTGTTGTAACTGATTGAGTTAAAGGAGATTAAGGCTATTCTCCAGACAGAAGGAACTTAATTGACCAGTCCGATAGGGGATTGGGAATGCTGTAGAGTCCGCCGTTTTCCTGAAGGTTGTTCATAGAAATGCGGATTCGTTTAGACGGGGTGTATTTCTGGGTATAGACGGACAGGCTGCGACCACTCGTGTTGCCTTCCGCTTTCACTTCTATGGGAACGATTTCTCCGGCATAGTCGATGAGGAACTCAATCTCGGCCCGGCCATCGGAGGTCCAGTAATACGGTTTATCTGGCCCAATCTGAGGAAGGAGAGCCTGTAGGACAGCGTTCTCGGCCATCGCCCCTTTGAACTCCGTGTAGCCTGTATTTCGGTTTAGGAGAGCATCGGCCTTTACACCAGCCAGACAGCGGAGCAGGCCGCAGTCGCAGGCGTAAAGTTTAAATGCTTCATGATCTTCATAGCCGCTGAGCGGAATTCCCGGCTTGGACACATTGAATATCTGGTAAACCAGTCCAGCATCTACAAGCCATGTTAAGGCACCCTCGTAGTCCTTGGCACGGGCTCCGGTGCGAATAACGCGATAGATGAATTTGCGGTTTTCTTTGCTTAGTTGTGCCGGTAGCGAGTGCCATACGGCACGTATGCGGGTTACCTCAGAGGGCTCGGCATATTTGGAGAAGTCAACTTCGTCAAGGCTCAGGATATCCTGTAAGGCCGCATCGACCTCGGCCATTCCCGCCCCGTCCAACATCAGGGACGCCGACTCCGGCATTCCGCCGCAAATTTGGAAACGGCGGTACTCTGACGCCAGTTTGTTGAAAATGACCGTAGGAAGATGCTCCAGGGACGATAAATTCTCGACATACCCAAATGTTGAAGGGTCTGCTATCCTAAGGAATTCCCGGAATGTGACAGGGTACATGTCCACCTTGTTTACCTGACCAACCGGAACCTTCATATGTTTGCGTTTGACGGCGACTCCAAGAAGGGATCCTGCAGCAATGATATGATACTGAGGTGCTTCCTCGCAGAAATACTTGAGGGAAT
Organism: uncultured Bacteroidales bacterium; assembly: GCA_947305045.1. Next base: position 5,150 of record CAMZCW010000116.1, read on the forward strand.
TAAAGGCTTCCTCACTCTCCTGGATTTCATCAATGAAAATCAACGTCTCGCCGGGCATGAGCGGGACGTCGCTATAAACCTGGAGTTCCTTGATGATGCGGGCTGGCTCTTTGGAGATGCGGAACGCGTCGATAACCTCGGGACTTCTATCGAGGTCGAATTTTACAAAGTGCTTGTAATGCTCTTTCCCAAAGCGCTCTACTGCCCAGGTCTTTCCAATCTGGCGTGCCCCTTGAAGAAGCATAGGCTTTCGACGTGGAGACTCCTTCCAGCGGATGAAGGTATCCAAGATGTCTCTTTTTATTTCCATATATGCTATAAATAAGTGCGGATTTGTGTTAAACATTCGCATTTTTCTGCACTTGTTTGCAAATATAGCATTTGTCTCTCCAAAAAGCAAATAGTTCTATGATAAAGAAAAGTGTGAAATAATTTTTACTTGCGCAATGGTTTGGCGCATGGTGGCTGTATCTTTGCACCAGAAACTTAAAAGAACAGTACCATGCGCAACACAGATTTTAACATTGACGCTCTCGGAAACATGATTTCTTCCACCACTTCTTTCCAGGCCCTGAAGGACATCATCAGCGACTTGGATCTGGAGTTTGAGCAGGCCGCCAGTCTCTAACAGAGCCGGGCGTTACTCTGCCTTCAGGTCCACCACGGTGGATTCCTTGTCCGGGGACAGGCCCACACGGAGGGTACGCACTGCGCTGCGGTCTTTCTGCCTGGCCGCCAGGATGCGGTCCGCAATGATGAATTCGGACACAGGGTCTTCCACATAGCGCATCACGGCCCGCTTGAGCGGACGGGCGCCGTAGGCGGGGTCGTAGCCGGCATCGGCAATAAAACGCTTGGCGGAAGGGGTGATGGTGAGCTTGTAACCGGCTTCCAGTGCCCGGGCGCGCAGGTCCTTGAGTTCAATGTCTATGATGGACTCAATGGATTCCTTGGTCAGGGAGTTAAAGTACACCTGGTCGTCCACGCGGTTGATGAATTCCGGCGGAAACGCCTTCTTCACCGCTTTTTCTACCACGGAGCGCCGGTCCATTTCTACGTTCTTACCCGCTGTGGCAAAGCCAATTCCGTTGCCATATTCCTCCATTTCGCGGCTGCCCACGTTGGAGGTCATAATGACAATGGTGTTTTTAAAGTCCACCGTACGGCCGTTGCTGTCCGTGAGCCGGCCTTCATCCATTACCTGTAGCAGCAGGTTAAAGATATCCGGATGCGCTTTTTCAATCTCGTCCAGCAGTACAACGCAGTACGGTTTGCGGCGCACGCGCTCGCTCAGCTGGCCGCCTTCCTCATAGCCTACATAGCCCGGAGGCGCACCAATCAGGCGCGACACGCTGAACTTCTCCATGTATTCGCTCATGTCTATGCGCACCAGATTGTCCTCACTGTCAAACAGATACTCTGCCAGCGAACGGGCCAGTTGCGTTTTACCCACGCCAGTGGGACCAAAGAACAGGAACGTGCCGATGGGCCTGTGCGGGTCCTTTAGGCCGGCCCGGTTGCGCTGGATGGCGCGTACCACCTTTTCCACGGCCTCGTCCTGGCCGATGATGCGCTGCTTCAGGCGCTCGCGCATCTTCACCAGGCGGTTTCCTTCACTCTCGGCCACCTTGTTCACCGGAATGCCCGTCATCTTGGACACCACGGAGGCAATGTCCTCCGCTTCCACCACATGACTGCGGCCTTTTTTCCGGGTAAGTGACAGGCGCACCATGGAACCGGCTTCGTCCAGGGCGTCAATGGCCTTATCCGGCAGGGATTTATCCGTAATATAGCGGTCTGTCAGGCGCACGGCGGCCTCTATGGCGTCCTCCGTGTAGGTGATGCCATGGAATTCCTCGTATTTGGGTTTGAGCTGCTGCAGAATGGCGATAGACTGCTGAACGTCCGTAGATTCCACCACAATCTTTTGGAAACGGCGGTCCAGTGCACCGTCTTTTTCCACAATTTTGGTGAATTCGTCCAGCGTGGTGGCGCCGATGCACTGGAATTCTCCGCGCGCCAGTGCCGGCTTGAGCATGTTGGCGGCATCCAGGCTGCCGGAAGCGCCGCCGGCCCCCACGATGGTGTGGAACTCGTCAATGAACAGGATGAGGTCCGGGTTCTCCGAGGCCTCTTTGATGATGGTCTTGAGGCGTTTTTCAAAATCGCCCCGGTATTTGGTACCGGCCAC
>CAMZCW010000117.1 GCA_947305045.1 uncultured Bacteroidales bacterium
CACCCCAGGTGATGTTGGCGGGATCCTTCTCGCAGAAGACCTGAATCTTGTTGCCATCCACGATGAGATAGTTGCCTTCCACCTTGATGTCGTGGTTGAAAGCGCCATGCACGGAGTCGTACTTCAGCATGTAAGCGAGATAGTCCGGATCCAGGAGGTCATTGATACCGACCACCACGATGTCCTTGTTGAAGTTCTCCACGGCAGCGCGGAAAACCATACGACCGATACGGCCAAAGCCGTTAATACCAAGTCTGATCATAATTTTGCGTTAATTTATTGTTTGTTAAAAGTATTGCTTTTTCAAATGCCGCGCAAAGTTACAAAAAAATCCGAGAATATCATAGATATTTCGGAATTTTTAAAAATATTTAATTGTGTGTGCCAAAGAAGGTTTGTTCCACAATGCCACAGAGGATATGACCCACCAGCGTCTGGCACTCCTGGATGCGGGGCGTGTCCTCTGAAGGGACATGGATGACATAGTCATATTCATCCATCTTGCAGGGCTTTCCGCCCACCAGGGCAACGCTCACGATCCCCTTCTCCCGGCACATTTTGAGCGCCTCCACCAGGTTCCGGGAATTCCCGGAAGTGGAGATGCCCACAAAAACGTCCCCTTTCTTACCGATGGCCTCTATCTGACGGGCAAAAAGCTGGTCGAAACCATAATCGTTGCCGATGGCCGTGAGTACGGACGAATCTACCGTGAGGGCGGCGGCGGGAAGGCCGCTGCGGTCCAGGTTGAACTTGTTCACCAGTTCCGCCGCCATGTGCTGGGCATCGGCCGCAGAGCCGCCGTTCCCCGCCCACAGGCTCTTGTTGCCTTTCCTGTACGTTTCTACCAGCAGCTCCGCCACCCGGGCGATGGTCTGCATGGTCCCTTCATTTGAGAGCAGGGCCTCCTTTACGCGGATGCTCTGACCCACACACTGTTTTGCTATATCCAAATACTGCATACGTTCCAAATTAAAAATCCTCCTCCAGGCATTTGCGCAGGGACTCGTACCAATGGGGCACCTGAATGCCGAAGGTTTTCTTTACCTTGCCTTTGTCCAGCACGGAAAAGGCGGGCCGATGGACCTTGCTGGGGAAATCCCGGGTGTAACAGGGCACTACCCTGCCCGGCGTGCCGGAGAGGTCCCGTATGGCGCAGGCAAAGTCGTACCAGGAGCAGACGCCCTCGTTGGAATAATGATAGACGCCGGTCTTGCCAAGCTGCCTGGTGTTAATGATGTGAAGGATGAAGGCCGCCAGGTCCCCCGCCCAGGTGGGCGTTCCCACCTGATCGAAGACCACCTTCACCTCCGGGCGCTCCGCCGTGAGCTGCCGCATGGTTTTGAGGAAGTTCTTCCCATACGCGCTGTACATCCAGGCCGACCGGATAATGAGGTACTTGCATCCGGATTCCTGCACGGCCTTCTCCCCCTGCAGCTTGGTAACGGCATACACGCCGGCCGGCTGGGTGGGAAAGTTTTCCTTGAGCGGGATGGGAACCTCTCCCCCGAAAACATAATCCGTGGAAATATGGATGAGGGTGGCGCCCCGCTGGGCGGCAACCGAGGCCAGGATTCCCGGAGCATCGGCATTGAGCAGCTGGCACAGGGCCATGTCCTCCTCCGCCTTCTCCACATTGGTATAGCCGGCGCAGTTGATGATAAGATCCACTTTCTCCGACTCACAGAGCAGGCGTACGGCGTCCTGGTTGGTAATGTCCAGATACACGATGTCACTGCCGGGACGTGAAGCCACGTCCGTGAAAATAAAGCGGTTGGTCTTCTGCCGTTCCGCCAGTTTCCGGATGCTTGTTCCCAGCTGTCCGCCAGCCCCTGTAACCAATATATTCATGATTCACAAAAATAGCGTTTTTCTCCTTCATCCGCAAAAATATTGCTATATTTGTAAGTCTATGTCTGCAGAAAGACCGCCCATATACCTTTACACGGATGGAGCCGCCAGCGGAAACCCCGGGCCCGGAGGCTACGGGATCGTGCTCCGCTGCGGAAAGCACGAAAAGGAGCTTTCCGGCGGCTTTGCCTGCACCACCAACAACCGGATGGAACTGCTGGCCGTAATCCTGGGCCTGGAGCAGATCCGCTGGGACAATGCGGAGGTGCATGTGGTAAGCGATTCCTCGTATGTGGTAAAGGCCATCAACGAAGGCTGGCTGGAGGACTGGAAGCGGACAGGATTCAAAAAGAAGAAGAACGTGGACCTGTGGCTGCGTTTCATGGAAGCGTACAGCCGCCACCGCGTGGCCTTCCACTGGATCAAGGGGCACGCCGGGCACCCCGAAAACGAGCGTTGCGACGCCCTGGCCGTCGCCGCGTACCATGCCCCGGACCTCCCGGAGGATACCGGATACATACAAGAACAACAGACACTGTTATGAGTTTACCTAAACTGGTCGTGGGCATCACTCAGGGTGACAGCAACGGCATTGGATACGAAGTAATTATCAAATCCCTCGCAGACCCGCGGATCCTGGATTCCTTTACGCCCGTAGTATACGGGTCCTCCAAACTGCTGGGCTTTTACCGCAAGACCCTGCACAACATAGAGCAGCTGGACGTGAACGTAATCCCCTCTGCGGCCGATGCGCGGCAGCGGAAGATCAACCTGGTGAACTGCCTGCCGGACAATGTATATGCAGAGCCGGGACAATCCACACCGGAAGCCGCCAAAAGTGCCATATCGGCCCTCAAAGCTGCGGTGAAGGACCTCAAGGCCGGCCAAATTGACGTGCTGGTCACCGCCCCCATCAACAAGCGGGCGATGAATGCCCAGGGCTTCTCCAACACCGGCCACACGGAATACCTTCAGCAGGAGTTCGGCACGGAAGACGTTACCATGATCATGGTGAGCGAGCAGCTCAAGGTGGGCGTCGTCACCGGTCACATTCCCCTCAGGGACGTTCCCGGAAGCATCACCAAGGAAAAGATCCTGGGCAAGCTCCGCATCATGAAGGCCTCGCTGGAGCGGGACTTCGGCATTCCGGATCCCAAGATTGCCGTCCTGGGCCTCAATCCGCACTGCGGAGACGGCGGCCTGCTGGGAGACGAAGAGCAGAGCATCATCCTCCCCGCCGTGCAGGAAGCCACCCGGGAGGGCATCCAGGCCTTCGGCCCCTACTCCCCCGACGGATTCTTCAGCCTGGGCAATTACGGCCGATTCGACGCCACCCTGGCCATGTACCACGACCAGGGCCTGGCCCCCTTCAAGGCCATAGCCTTCTCCGACGGCGTGAACTACACCGCCGGTCTGCCTGTGGTGAGAACTTCTCCGGATCACGGCACGGCCTACGAAATGGCCGGCCGGGACGAGGCCGATCCCCGTTCCATGATGAGCGCCATCTACACCGCCATCGACATCTTCCGCCACCGCCTTCAGTACGACACCCTGCAGGAAGGAAAGCTGGAATAGACCTTTTCTGCCAACATGAAACGGATCCTCCCCATATTTCTGGCGCTTTTGGCGCTGGCCTGCTCTCGGCCGGAGACCACGCTCTTTGTGGGCACCTATTCGGATGGTTTTTACGCCCTGGACTTTGCCAGCGGCGAGGTTATTGCCAAGGCCCCCATGCCCAATCCTTCTTTTCTTGCCATTAACGGTGACAAGGTCTATGCGGTGAGTGAAATGCCGGACGAATCGGCCTCCATATGGGCGTGGCGTTATGGCGGAAATGGTTTTGATCTAATGGGAAGCCAGCCCACCGGCCTGCCGGAAAAGGGAGAAGATCCCTGTTATGTGGCCACCAATGGCGGCCTTTTGGCCGTAGCCAATTACAGCGGCGGAACCCTGGCGCTATATAAGCTACAGGGAGACGGACGCATCGGCCCGCTGGACTCTCTTGTCGTTTCCGGGACCGGCGGTCCGGACATGAGCCGGCAGGAGACGCCGCATGTCCATTGCGCTACCTTTACGCCGGATGGGAAGCACCTGTTTTTCAGCGAGTTCAGTGCCGATGCCATCGGCTCTCTAGACATTGCCGGCCACTGCGTTTCCAATTATCGGATTGCGGCACGGCTTCCGGCCGATTTCGGCCCCCGGCACCTCCTGTTCGATGCATCCGGGGAGCACTTTTACGTGATTGGAGAACTGTCCGGAGATGTGGCTGTCTTTGATTACAAGGCCGGCAACCTTACCCTCAGGCAAGTAGTGAAGGCAGACCGTTTCTATGCCCGCGGTGCGGCCGACATCCACCTGAGTCCGGACGGCAAATTCCTTTATGCCAGTCTTCGCCTGCAGAACGACGGCATAGCCGTTTTCAGTGTGGGAGCGGACGGTACGCTGGCCGAAGTGGGTTATCAGCATACCGGTCCTCATCCCCGCAACTTTGTCATTACCAAGGACCTGGCAATAGTGGCCTGCCGGGACAGCGATGAGATTGAAATCTATAGTCGTGACCCGGACAGCGGCCTTCTCACAGACACCGGCCGACGCATCAGTCTTCCCAAGCCGGTATTTGTATCTCTACAAGAGTAGTTTTGGGAGAGGTGGTCTTTTCATGCTTAGGACCTCTCCCAGACAAACCTTATTCCAGAACGCTCCATTACACTTTCCATGGGAGAGGTCTGGCACTCGTTACACCCACCTCTCCCAAGCATATTATAAATGCTATGAAAACACCTGCAAATTCCGTATATTTGCAGGAGATGAACATGGAAACGGCCATACAGTATCTTCCGGGGGTGGGGCCCAAGCGGGCGGCGCTCCTGGGCACCGAGCTGGGAATTGCTACGGTGGGAGACCTGTTGCGGCTGTATCCTTTCCGTTACATAGACCGGAGCCGGATTGTGAGGATTGCCGATGTGCACCCGGACCTCGCGCAGGTGCAGGTACGCGCAACGGTAATGAAGGTGAGGCTGTTTGCCAAGAACGGGGCGGAACTGCCGCCGGAGAAGCTCAAATACAACGCCGTTTCCCGTCTGTCGGCCATCGTGGCCGATGAATCCGGGGAGATGGAAGTGGTATTCTTCAAGGGCGTAAAATGGATGCACAGCCGCCTGCAGCCCGGTTCCACCTTCGTTTTCTTCGGCAAGCCTGCCGTGTTCGGCACCCATCTGAACATGGTGCATCCGGAGGTGGATGCTCCGGATACCGGAACCTTCGGCGTACTCACAGGCGTATATCCTTCCACGGAGAAACTTAAGAACGCCGGCATCACGGGGAAAGTGATGCTCAAACTCATGGGGACGGCGCTGGAAGGCATCCTTCCCACCTTGCAGGAAACGCTTCCGGATTACATTCTTAGGGAAAAAGGCCTGGTTCCCCTGAGCTTCGCATTAAGGCAAATCCATTTCCCGGTGGACCAGGACGCCCTGGCCAAGGCCACTTATCGGCTAAAATTCGAGGAGCTTTTCCTGCTGCAGCTCTCCCTCCTGAAACAGAAATACATCCGTAGCCGGAGCGACCTGGGTCTTAAGATGCCCGTTGTGGGAGATGCCTTCAACGCCTGCTATAATGCCCTTCCGTACCAGCTTACCGGCGCCCAAAAACGCGTTATCCGGGAAATCCGGGAAGACATGCGGAGCGGCCATCAGATGAACCGCCTGCTGCAGGGAGACGTGGGCTCCGGCAAAACCATGGTGGCGGTCCTCAGCGCCCTCATCGCCGTTGGAAACGGCTACCAGGCCTGTGTGATGGCGCCAACGGAAGTGCTTGCCCAGCAGCACTTTGCCAATATTTCCAAATACCTGTCACCCACCGGAGTGAAGGTGGTGCTCCTAACCGGAAACACGGGCGTAGCCGCCCGGCGGGAAATCCATGCCGGGCTGGAGGACGGTTCCATCGGCATCATCATCGGCACGCATGCTCTCATTGAAGATACGGTGCAGTTCAAGGCGCTGGGGCTGGCCATCGTGGACGAGCAGCACCGTTTTGGCGTGGAACAGCGGTCCCGGCTCTGGAACAAAGGCTCCTGCGGTATCCCTCCGCATGTGCTGGTAATGACCGCCACCCCCATTCCCCGTACCCTTGCCATGACGCTTTACGGAGACCTGGACGTGTCCGTGATTGACGAGATGCCCCCGGGCCGAAAACCCATCCAGACCCTCTGCGTGGGAGAAAACAAGCGTCACGCCATGCATAACTTCATCCGGGATGAAATAGCGAAAGGCCGTCAGGCGTTCATCGTGTATCCGCTCATTTTTGAGAGTGAAAAACTGGACTACAAGAACCTGCAGCTGGGTTACGAGGAAATTGTAAAGGCCTTCCCCTTGCCGCAGTACAAGGTGGCCATTGTCCATGGCCAGCAGACCCCGCAGGAGAAGGAATTCAACATGAGCGCCTTTGTGGCGGGCCGGGCCAACATCCTGGTTTCCACCACGGTAATTGAAGTGGGCGTGGACGTTCCCAATGCCTCCGTAATGGTCATAGAAAGTGCCGAAAGATTTGGCCTGAGCCAGCTCCATCAGCTTCGCGGACGCGTGGGTCGGGGAGCCGAAAAGTCCTTCTGCATCCTCATGAAAGGCACAAAAGTGTCCAAGGAGAGCCAGAAGCGCCTGGATCTTCTCTGCGCCACGGAAAACGGTTTTGAACTGGCCGAAGAGGACATGAAGATGCGCGGCCCCGGAGACCTGGAAGGCACCCAGCAGAGCGGTCTTCCCGTGGAGCTTAACATTGCCTCCCTGGCCAAGGACGGGCTCATCCTATCAGACGCCCGGGGCTATGCCCAGCATATCCTGGACCAGGATCCGACATTGGAAAAGCCCGGCAACGCCCTTCTGGCGGCCGAGCTTAGAAAAGACAAATACGTCTCAAAGGACTACTCGCAGATATCCTAGCGTTGTTTGTTCATGCCTTTGGTACGAAGGCCCTCTGTTATCTGGGAAGGGTCCGTGATTTCCTTGGACATAATCCAATGATACTGGGGATCCCCGGAGTCTCCTTTGGTGAAATTCTGGATAATATAGCATTCTTCCAGGCTCCATCCTCTACGGCCCATATAATTGGCCGCATCCAGCATGGAGTTGAAGCTGATGGCATCCCCATTCTCATCCACCAGCTGCCGGTCGGCGCTCCACCAGCTGGCATACTGGCCGAAGTCCAGTTCCACATTGGTTTTGTTGGAGAAAAGGCCTCTGACGTATGATACAATTTCACAATAAACCTTGTAGGGTTTAACCTCCTGCTGGGCAGTTTCTTCCGTAAGGATGTTCTCCTGGGCAAAGGCGGCGGTGGCAGTAAAAAGTGCCAGGGTAATAAGGGTAAAA
>CAMZCW010000118.1 GCA_947305045.1 uncultured Bacteroidales bacterium
TCATGCCGGCATAGTCGCCGCTGCGGTATTCGCCGGGATGGCGCTCCATGTAGCGTTGGTTCACCTCGGATACGTAGCCCAGGAGGTTTCCGCCGGCGTTTACCGGGTACTCGCGCATGCCGCGCGCCTGGCCTCGGAAGCCGGGAAACTTGTATTTGACCTCTTCAAAGCGCAGGTAGGTCTCTGCCGGTACCATACGCATCATGGTCACGGCCTGGAAGCCAATAGACGCGCGTTTGCGGTGGTATTCGTCCATCTTGCCCCGGATGAATTCCGGCGTCACGCCCAGGGCCGTGGCCAGGGCCAGGGTATCGAAGGCCTTCACCTCGCGGGGGATCACCAGGATGTCGTAGGCCACTTTGTTTCCCACCAAAACCGCGCCATTGCGGTCGAAGATGGCGCCGCGGGTGGGGTAGATGGTTTCATAGACGGTGGAGTTGCGGTCTGCGTCCTGTTTGTACCGGTCGTCCAGGATCTGGATAGAAAAAATGGTGCCTAGCAGCAGCAGGACGGCTGCTCCCAGGCCAATGAGCAGGCGGATATGACGCCCGTTATCTGTCATCGGTGTGGGTCTGCGGCCAGGACGTTCAGGGTCAGGAGCGACACCAGCAGGCCGGCCGGCAGGGAGGCGAAGAATCGGGCCAGGCTAAACCAGAGCGGACGGAGACCGGCACCATCGGCCCAGATGTACAGGGCCAGAAACAGCGCCTGAACCATGAGGATGGCCATGATTACCTTGGCAACCCCATGGCCTTTCACGGTGAAGTCTTCCTTGCGGGTGAACAGGCCTTCACCGTATACCAGGTGGATAACCGGGTTCCGGAACAGGGCTACCGGCACCAGCGCAAAGGCGTTGAGGCCCAGTATGCCCTCTGACAGCCAGTCCACTATGAGGCCGGTGAAAAAGGCGATGATGGTGCAGGCCCAGGAGGGGAGGCGGGTGGATATGCACAGCACCATCACGGGGAGGATGCTCAGCGTGATGTAAGGCGTGAAGCGGAAGTAGTTGCTCAGGAGGATCTGCGCCACCAGAAGCAGGGAATAGGCTACCCAGAAACCGGACTTTCTCATGGCTCAAATTCTTCTATTTCGTCAAACGAATTGTTGTGGACTATCGTGACGTAGCGCACGGCGCTAAAGTCCTGGAACAGACGTACTTCAATCTCGCTGGTGGCGCCGTTTACAATCTTGGAACTGCCGGCGATGCCCAGGGGAATGTCCGGCGGGAACAGCAGCGAGTGGCCGCTGGTGAATACGGTGTCTCCGGGGTGGTACTGCTGCTGCAGCGGGATTTCCTTGAGGATGGCACCGCTGGGGTGGATGCCGTCCCATACCAGCAGGCCGGTTTCTCCTTCTGTCCCCAGACGGGCACTGATGGAGATGTCGCTGTTTTGGAAAGAGAAGGCGTAGGAATAATGGGCGCTCACCGCATCCACAATGCCCACTACGCCGTTTTGGGTGATAATCCCGGATTTTTCCTGGATGCCGTCTTCATAGCCGCGGTTCAGGATGAGGTAATTGTGCTGCTTGTTGCGGCTCATTTTGGTGACTTCCGCCAGGGTGAGGCTAAACCCGGGGCGGGGGACCAGTTGGAGGGAGTCTGCCCGCAGTTGTTGCAGTTGTTCCCTGGCCTGAAGCAGTTCCTGCCGCAGGGCAAAGTTCTCCTGGGCGAGCTGCTGGTTGGTGCCCTCCAGGGAAAAGTAATCCTGGATGCGCTGCGTGGCACCCCAGACAGACCCCATGACCCAGTGCGAGCCCCGTGCCAGCCAGGCCTTCTGCATGTCTCCGTTGTGCCGGAGCATATGCAATGACGCGATCTCCAGTACAAGGAAGACCGCGAAATTGATCCAACCGGTGAGGGCTTTTTGCTTCATGGGCTTTAGCGCATGAGGAAGGAGTAATTGTCCGTATTTTTAAGGGCGATGCAGGTGCCGCGGGCCACGGCGCGGAGCGGGTCCTCCGCCACATGGAACTGAATGTTCATCTTTTCCGTGAACCGTTTGTCCAGGCCGCGGAGCAGTGCGCCGCCGCCGCTGAGGAAAATGCCGTTTTCCACAATGTCCGAGTAAAGCTCCGGCGGGGTTTGCTCCAGTACTTGCTGGATGGAAGACTCCAGGCGGGCGATGGATTTGTCCAGGCAGTGGGCCATTTCCTGGTAGGGGATAAGGGCCTCTACCGGGTGGCCGGTCATCAGGTTGGGACCACGCACCAGGAAGGGTTCCGGTTCTTCGTTCAGCTGGGGAATGACGGCGCCCACGGCAATCTTGATTTTTTCCGCCGTGGTTTCACCCACTTTGATCACGTGCTGCTGGCGCAGGTAGTTCTGGATGTCTGCGGTGAAAACGTCACCGGCAATGCGAACGGAATCCTGCACCACGATGCCGCCCAGGGAAATGACGGCGATTTCCGTGGTGCCGCCGCCGATGTCCACCACCATGTTGCCCTTGGGCGCTTCCACATCCAGACCGATACCCAGGGCGGCGGCCATGGGCTCATAGATGAGGTACACATCCCGGCCGCCGGCGTGCTCCGAAGAGTCGCGGACGGCACGGATTTCCACTTCCGTGGAGCCGGAGGGAATGCCCACTACCAGCTTGAGGTTGGGAGCGAACAGGCTGCGGTGGCGGGAGTTAACCTGCTTGATGAAGCCGCGGATCATCATTTCCGCGGCGTTGAAGTCTGCAATGACGCCGTCCCTGAGGGGGCGTACCGTCTTGATGCCCGGGTTGGTTTTCTCGTGCATCAGTTTGGCTTTCTGCCCCAGGGCAATGCATTTGCCGGACTGGTTGTCGATAGCCACTATAGAAGGCTCGTCCAGGGCAATCTGGTCATTCTGGAAAATGACGGTGTTGGCTGTGCCCAGGTCGATAGCGAGTTCTTGATTCAAAAAGTGAAATGCCATAACTAACGCTCAATTCGTAAATACCTCCAAAATTACGAAAAAATAATTACATTTGCGTAAAGAATTATGCCCATGGAGAGAAAAAAATATCTGGTGGTAACTGCGGGCGGCACCGGTACCCGGATGGGGACGGCCGTTCCCAAGCAGTTTCTGGAACTGGACGGAGTGCCCATCCTGCGGCGCACCATAGAGGTCTTTCTCAAAGCCATCCCGGATATTCAGGTCATTACCGTGCTGCCGGAGGGGCATGTGACCTATTGGCGGCAGTATTGCCTGCAGGCTAATTTCGTGTGCCCGCAACGGCTGGTCAAAGGGGGATTCACCCGCTTCCATTCCGTTAAAAATGCCCTGAAATACGTCCCGGACGGGGCCCTGGTGGCCGTTCAGGACGGGGTGCGGCCGCTGGTTTCCGTGGACAAGGTGCGGGAACTGTTCCGGGCTGCGGAAAATGCTCCGGGCGTGATTCCTGTCATGCCCGTTACCGATACGCTTAAAGTGCTGGAAAAACGCGGCGGCGTCCTGGCTGCCACCGGGGAAAGTGTGGACCGCAGCCGCATCTATGGTGCCCAAACGCCCCAGGTGTTCCAGTCAGAGGCCCTCAAGGCCGCCTACACCCTCCAGTTTGACACCTCCTTCACGGATGACGCCTCCGTGGCGGAGCGCTACGGCCTCGCGCTCACCTTCCTGCCCGGAGAACGCTTCAACCTCAAAATCACCACCCCCGAGGACCTCATCCTCGCCCGCGCCCTCCTCGATTCTCTCGCCCCCCGTTAATGCACGAGCCCCTCTGTGCGGGGCATTAGCGCCCCCTTTTGCCCCTGCGTAGGCCCTTGACCTCCCAGTGCGGGGCATTAGCACCCCCTTTTGCCCCCGCGTATGCCCTTGACCTCCATTAAGGCACACCCGCCCCCTCCAGACTGTCCTTAGAGCCGCGCCACTGTGCTTTAATACCTCCCCTTCATCCTCCCTGAATGTGTTAAGGGTCCAGGGGTGGACCTTCGACAACACTTTTGGGGGGTTACTGGCCGGAGGTGCCCCCTTCCAGCCGGAGGAGGCCGTAGTAGCTGATGTCGTCCCGGTTGTTCGCGTGGACATGGATGTGGGCATTGCCGCTGTCATAGACCGTCAGGGCGAAAACGTAGGAGTCCTCCTCGTTCTTGACGGCAATGGTGATGATCCTTTTCTCCGCAGAAGCGCCAGCGCGTGCAGAGGCTGTGGACGCGCCGGAGTCCGAGTACGATGAAATCTTTTCCTCAAAGTTCAGTCCCTTGCCGCCGCCGTAGGGAACCATCCGGGCCTCCCCAAAGTAGGGGAGATGGGAATAGAGCGTGTCTCCAGCGACCCTTAGTGCGTAGGCGCTGACGGGTTTTCCGCTGCCCCGGAGCGGAATCATGTAGTCGATATCAAAGGCGTAGCTCCTCGAATCCAGTATGTCCTGGACGCGCCGGGCTTCGGCCTGTTTATCCTGCGGGGTTTTCCGGACGATACCGCAGGCAGAAACTACCACAAGGCACAGAAGAACGATAAGACGGATGGGTTTCATGGCATGACGTTATTGCCGACAAGACCGGCAAGCTAGTCGCGACCGGAGTACGAAGTACTCTTGAAGTCTTTCACCCACACCTGCCGCTCGATGGGCTCGTCCAGGGAAATCATGGTGTCCGTGGACTGGATGTAGGGGATTTTCTGGATGGTGTTCAGCAGAACTTCCATGAGGTGGTCGTTGTCCAGGCAGTAAAGCTTGGCCAGAATGGCATACTTGCCCGTCACAAAGTGGCATTCCACAATTTCCGGAATCTTCTTCAAATTGGCAATGACCTCCGGGTATTTGGTGGATTCCGAGAGAAAAATGCTCACGTAGGCGCATACGTTGAGCCCAAGGGCCTGCGGCTTTACCTGCAGGCGCGAACCGGTAATCACGCCATTGGCCTCTAAACGTTTGAATCGCTGATGGATAGCCGCGCCGGAAACGCCGCATTCGCGGGCAATCTCCAAGAAGGGCATCCGGGCATTTTTAACCAGGAAAGAGAGAATTTTCTGGTCAATCTGGTCGATGTGATAAGTTGCCATTCGCTTTCAGTTTTTAACTAACCGCTGCAAATGTACAACTTTTTTTTAATTTTTACGCTTTCCCGAATAATTTTTTGTGGAAGCCGCGGCTGCGATAATCGCCTGACAATCAGCTTCCGTGAGCTGGGTGGCATCTTTTTCGCGGGGAATCTTATAATTAGTAACCCCCTGCTTGATATACGGACCATATTTTCCGTTCAGCACTTTGATGTCGCCAAACTCGGCAATGGGAGCGGTAGCGGTCTTGCTGGCGTCGGCCTGTTCCCGAATCAGCCGGATACATTCTTCCAGGCTGATTTTCAGCGGGTCTGCGCCCTTGGGCAGTTTGACGTTGCGTTCTCCGTATTTAAGGTAGGGACCAAAGCGGCCGCGGGTGGCCACAATGTCCGCGCCGTCCAGCTGGCCCACCGTGCGGGGAAGCTCTAACAGTTTTAAAGCATCGGCCAGGGTAAGGGTTTCAATGAGCTGCCCCTTTCCGAGTGACGCACTCTGGCGTTTTTCGCCTTCGCCCTTTTGGACGTAGGGACCAAATTTGCCGAAAGCGGCTATCACTTTTTCCCCGTCCGGCGCCACGCCCAGCTCGCGGGTGACTTTGCTGTAGGTGCGGTCTTCCAGTACTTGCTCCACGTGGGCATGGAAGGGAGAGTAGAAGGCAGCGATAGCCGCATTCCACTGTTTTTTCCCCTCTGCCACCTCGTCAAAATCGGCCTCTACGTTGGCGGTGAAGTCGTAATCCAGGATGTCGGTAAAATGGCCCACCAGGTAATCCGTGACGATGAGCCCGATCTCCTGCGGCAGCAGTTTGCTCTTTTCCGCGCCCACGGTCTCTTTCTTGGTGCTGCTCTTGATGACGCCATTCTTGAGGCTCAGGTTGGTCACCTGGAAGCTCTGGCCTTCTTTGTCGCCTTTGACGGCATAGCCGCGGCCGCGGGTAAGCGTATCTACCGTTGCGGCATAGGTGGAAGGACGGCCGATGCCCAGCTCTTCCAGTTTTTTCACCAGCGTGGCCTCCGAGTAGCGCACCGGCGGCGTGGTATATTTGCACAGGGCCGATACCCCCTGCTCCAACATGCGGTCTCCCTGGTGCAGCTCCGGCAACACCACCTCTTCCTGGTCCGATTCTTCATCGTCCCGGCTCTCCAGATACACCTTCATGAAGCCGTCGAAGAGGAGCTCCACCGACTGCAGGCCGTAGCGCTCCGCGCGTTTGTCCAGCCCCACTTTGAGGGTGGTGTTCATCACGCGGCTCTCCGCCATTTGCGAGGCGATGGTGCGCTTCCAGATAAGTTCGTACAGCTTTTTCTCCTGCGCGGTACCGTCGATGGATACATTATCTATATAGGTGGGCCGGATGGCTTCGTGCGCTTCCTGTGCGCCTTTTGACTTGGTCCGGTACTGGCGCGGATGGGAATAATCGGCCCCGAAATTCTCCAGGATGAACTGTTTGGCCGTGTTCAGGGCCAGGGACGACAGGTTGGTGGAGTCTGTACGCATGTAAGTGATCAGGCCGCGTTCGTACAGTCCCTGCGCCACACGCATGGTGGTGGAAACCGGGAAGCGGAGCTTCCGGGCAGCCTCCTGCTGCAGCGTGGAAGTGGTGAAGGGGGCGGCAGGAACCCGCACGCCGGCCTTTTTCTCCACGGAGACAATCTGATAATTGGCGCCGATGCTGTCCTCCAGGAACCTGCGGGCCTCCTCCTCCGAGGCAAAATGGGTATCCAGGGTGGCCTTGACGGAGGCCCCGGTGCCCTCCGGCTGGAAGGTGGCTTCCACGCGGTAGTACGGCTCCGGACGGAAGGCCATGATTTCCTTTTCGCGGTCCACAATCAGGCGCAGCGCCACGCTTTGCACACGCCCGGCGCTGAGCTTGGGTTGGATTTTGCGCCACAGGATGGGCGACAGTTCAAAGCCTACCAGACGGTCCAGCACGCGGCGGGCCTGCTGGGCGTTGACCAGGTTCATGTCAATGTCCCTGGGGTGCTCGATGGCGCTCAGGATGGCATTTTTGGTAATCTCGTGAAAGACGATACGGCGGGTCTTGCCCTCCGGAAGGCCCAGCGTTTCTTTCAGGTGCCAGGAAATGGCCTCTCCTTCGCGGTCTTCATCGGATGCCAGCCACACGGTGGAAGCGGCCTC
>CAMZCW010000119.1 GCA_947305045.1 uncultured Bacteroidales bacterium
TTGCAGGAGAAGATGTCGGACTCGGAGCCGGGAACGAAACTGTGGTTGGCCGGATCTCCGGGAAGCATCTGCTGAAATTCCGCCATCCGGGACGACAGGGCATTCAGCTCCTCGGTACGCTGAAGGTTTTTCAGGAGGACGTAGGCCCCGTAGGAGGCTTTTTTCCCGTAAAGGGCATCGTCCACGGCCTCGATGGGGCCGATGACAAGGTCCATCTTGCTGTCGTTCATCTGCAGCCAGGCCTTCTCGCTTTCGTAATAATCGTCTGTCTTAAGGCCTTCCACCATTTTGAGGAGGTAGTTTCTCACGCTCTCCTTGATGGTGACATCGGCGGCACGCTGCAGGTAAGTCTCTATCTGGCCGATCTCCCGGGAATAGGCGTCATGATACCAGACGGTCTTCAGGGCGTCGCCGTCACGGACAATCAGGGTAAAGGGACTCTGTTTCAGGCTGTCATCGAAGGCCGCAAATTCTTCGGCGGTCATATCCGAAGGATAAAAACGGGCGCCTGCGGGCTTGCGGCCGTATCCCGGCAGGAAAGGCTTTCCGTCAATACGGTCCCAGGGACCATAGTTGATTTCGGCATACAGTCTCTCGGAATCATCGGCACACTCGCCCAGGAGCGTCTCTTTGTCACCGAAATACTGTTGCCAGTATATCTTGTCCACCTCGTCGGCGGCTTTGCGGTACAGATTCAATACTTCCTTCCCATTTTCGCTGATGCCGGACAAGTCTGGTGCGGGAATACTCACCAGGGCATAATTCTCAACCAGCTCACCCGTGTCAACGCGTTTCTCAGTGCAGGAAACGGCGCCCAGGGTTAGGATTACAGATGCAATTATAAGTCTTTTCATAACGGTACTTTAAAATAGCCTGCAAAGATAGTTACTTTATCGGAGTATTTTTATCGTCAATTAAGGTTTATTTCGATAAAATAATTAGATATTATCGATAAATATGGTTACATTTGTACAGAAAAACCTTGTTATGGAATTACGACAATTGAAATACTTCGTGGAGGTGGGCAGGCTAAAAAGTTATTCCCAAGCCTCTAAAACCTTGTTTATCACCCAAAGTACCATTTCCCAGCAAATCCAAAAACTGGAAGAGGAGCTGGGAGTTGAGCTTCTCACGCGTGACACCCGGCATGTTGCCCTCAGCGACTACGGGGAGCAGTTCTATCCCTGCGCCGTCCAGGTCCTTGAAGATGCCAGGGCCGGGGTAGACCGCATCCGGGATGTGAAAAACCTGCATGTGGGCACTTTGAGCGTGGGTTCTACCTATTCTTTCAGTCCGCTGATGATGCAGACGGTGCTGGAGTTCCAGCGGATGCGTCCCCATATCCGTCTGAATCTGGTGATTACGTCCAAGGAGGAACTGCTGCAAAGGCTCCTGAACCGCGAACTGGATCTGGCCCTTACATACAAATCCCCAATCGGAGACGAACGTCTTGAATCCCGTTTCCTCTTCCACAGTCGTCTCTGTCTGGTAGGACGCATCGGCGAGCTGGCCGGCTGCGGACCGCAGGTCTCCGTCCATGACCTTGCCCGGTTCCCCCTGGCCTTGCCGGCCAAAGGGCTCCAGGCCCGCGATACCCTGGAATCGATCCTTTTCACCGAGAACGTCAATCTGGACATCCGCCTGGAAATCAACAGCATCCGGGTCCTGCTGGATTTGGTAGCCAGCAGCCCGCTGGTCACTACCCTGTCCAGGGAGGCCATCCACCAGGTCCGGGGCTTCGAGGCCATCCCCATCAATCATCCCGACAGCAGGATGGACGGATGCTACCACTATTTAAAAGGTTCTTATCTTAAAACGTCGGCCCAAAAGTTCGTGGAGCTGCTGCAGGAGAACAACTCTCTTAACCAGACATTCGCTCCCTCGCATCAATGATATGCCGGGAAAGCCTCCCTCAGTACGGCTTCCCTGTCTTGGGGACCGGATTCCCGGAAGCGGCCGTCCCGGGTGATGGTGAGGACGCGGTGCACTACCTGGAGGGCGTCGTGGAGGTCGTGGGAGGAAAAGATTACGGCCATGCCGGTGCGCTCGGCCACCTGTCGCAGCGTACGCAGCACCATAAGCCGGTTTTCAACGTCCAGGAAGGCTGTGGGCTCGTCCAGCAGCAGCAATCCTGCCCGACGGGTAAGTCCCACGGCAATGCAGGCTTTCTGGAATTCTCCATCGCTTAAAGTGGAAATATCTCTATCGGCAAGTTGCTTTAACCCAATTAGTTCCAGAGATTCCTCCAACCTCTCTTCCGTTTCTTTCCGGAGCCGTCCGGCCCAGTCACTTTCCCTGTAGCATCCCGTGCGCACAAACTCCCGCACCGTAAAGCCTTTGACTTTAGGTATACCAGTTGGTACTAAGATGCAGTTGACTGGCGATACACATATCTCTCCAGCCAGTTCGCGAAGCAAGGTAGATTTTCCGGAGCCGTTCGGTCCAGCCAGCAGCAGGCATTCGCCGGGAGACACCGTGAAGGTGATGTCCCGCACCAGGATGTGGTTCCCGTAGCCAATGTGGTCAATGTTCACTTGCATGGCAGAGATACCAGATTATTAGGGGAATACCAATGAGTGCAAGTGTGCTGCCGGCGGGGAGGGGGACCGGCCAGAGATTGGCCAGGATATCGGCCACAAGGGCTAGGCAGGCGCCGGTGGCAAGGGTTGCGGGAAGCACTTTCCCGTGGGCCGATGAGCCGGTGAGTTTCCGGGAGAGGTGCGGCGCCACGATGCCCACAAAACCCAGGGGGCCGCAGAAGGCCGTAACTATGCCGGTCATGAGGCTGGCCGACAGCATGGAAAGGGTGCGGATCCGCTTTAGCGGAGCGCCGGAGAAACTGGCGTAATTCTCCCCGAAGAGGATGATATCCAGGCCTTTCCGGTTCCAGACGGCCAGTGCCAGACCGGCAAGCAGGGCGGCGGCCATGATAATCAGTTCCAGCGTGCGGGTGCCGGAAAAACTGCCCGCCATCCAGCTGTAGAACAGCTTGAGGCTTTCTTCGCCGGCAGAATACTGCAGGATGGAGGAGAGGGCGCTGAACACGAAGCCCAGCATAACGCCCAGGATGAGCAGGGTAGTGGCCCGCAGTCGGGTGCTCAGGACAACAATGAGCAGGGAAGTGAGAAAAGCGCCCGCAAAGGCGGCCAGGGCCATGCTCATGCCGGAAAACCAGGCGGCCGATGTGCCCAGGGCCAGCGCCACAATGGCGGCTCCCAGGCCCGCGCCGCCGCTAACGCCCATGATGTGCGGATCGGCCAGGGGATTGCGGAAAAGGGCCTGCATCTGCATGCCGGCAAGGGCCAGGGAGGCTCCGGCAATCACAGCCGTCAGCATCCGCGGCAGGCGAAGGTTCCAAAGGATGACGCCGCCCACAGGCCCGAAGCCGTTGCCTGTGAGAAGATCCAGACCGGCCAGCAGAATCAGTGCAAGACAGAGGATGGGCCCGAAGCGTTTCATAGCTTGCGGGAAGGGATGAGGGCCATGAGGAAGCCGATACCGGCCACGCCCACTACGGTCCAAAGGATGTCGGTGGCTTTGAGTACCACCGGATAGGCCTGCACCACGAAGTTGCCCGGCATGGCAATGAGGCCGAAGCGGTCCTGCAGCCAAACAATCATGATGCCCAGCACCAGGCCGATGACCATGCCCAGCAGACTCACCAGCCAGCCTTCCCAGAGGAAGATGCGGCGGATGAGCCCTTCCGGGGCGCCCATGCTGCGGAGCGTGCCTATGTCGCCCTGCTTCTCGATGACCAGCATCTTGAGGGCGCTGTAGATGTTGAAGGCGATGATGAGGACTATGAATACCAGGATGAGGTAAATGGCCAGTTTCTCGTAGCGCATCATCCTGTAGATGGATTCTTCCTGCTGATAGCGGTCCAGTACGCGGAAACCGTCTCCCAGGCGCTCCTGCAGGGCTTTCGCCACCTTGGAGGCCGATCCGGGCGCCACATTCAGTTCCATGGAGGAGACTTCGTCCGGGTATTCCAGCAGTTCCCGCATCACTTCGATGGGAACCACCACCAGGCGGGCGTCCACATCGGCATTTACGGAGAAGATGCCGGAAGGGCGCAGGCTCACGCTGCGGAGCGAAGCGGTGGGATTGGAAAGGGAAACTTCCTCGTTCCGGGAAGGGTAATGGATTTCCAGCGGGGAAATGAAGCGGGGACTAAGGTTAAGCGTATAAGCAACCCCTGCACCCACAACCGCCTGCGGCAGACTGCCGTTGTGGAGGCTCCATTCGCCGTCCACCAGATGCTCCTGCAGGGGGAATTCCTCTTCGGCCACGGAGTCCAGTCCGCGAACGCGGGAGAGGCACTGCTTGCCGTCATAGGAAAGGAAAACCTGGTCTTCCAGCACGCTGTAAAAGGATAGGACGTCCTCTTGCTCACCGGCCCAGGCAAAGGCCGATGAATCCGGTACGAAGACCTTGCCTTCGGCGGGGCGGACGGACAGATCGGCATGTAAGTCATTCAGGCTGCTGTCCACCAGGCGGTTAAAGCCATTGAATACGGAAAGGATAATGATAAGCGCCGCTGTACCTACGGCCATGCCCGCAACCCCGATGCCCGAAATCATGTTGATCACATTGTACGATTTCCGGGCGAACAGATAGCGGAAGGCGAATTTCAGCGGCAGCTTTGTCATTTCTTTAGCAGATCCTCAATGTGCTGGGCATAGTCCAGGGAGGTGTCCAGAAGGAAATTCAGCTCCGGAACAATGCGGAGCTGTCTTCCCACCACATGGCCCAGTTCTCCGCGAAGGGCGTGGAGGTTCTCGTTCAGGAGGTCCATCACCGGGCCCTGCTTCTCCGAGGGGAAGATGCTCACGAACACCTTGGCCACGGACAGGTCCGGACTCACGCGCACCTCGCTTACCGTGACCAGGGCGCCGTCAAAGGCGGCCATGCCCTTGGCACGGATAATCTCCGCCAGGGCTTTCTGCAGCTCCCGCGCCACTTTCAGTTGTCTTGTGCTGGCAGGTTTTTCCATTATGCGATGTTAACGATAAAATAGTTCTTCTTTCCCTTCTGGGCCAGGATGTAGTGGCCGTTCACAATATCGGCCTCCGACACTTCTGCGTTGATGTCCGTCACCTTGTCCTTGTTGATGGAGATGCCGCCGCCCTGGATCATCTTGCGGGCCTCGCCCTTGGAGGGGAGGATGGCGGTTTTCACGGCCAGGAAGTCCATGACGTTGCAGGGGAGGTCGGCCTTGCTCACGGTGAAGGAGGGAACATCGGCAAAAACGGCCAGGAAGGTGCGCTCGTCCAGCTTCTTGAGGGCTTCGGAATTGCCGCCGAAGAGCATCTGGGAGGCCTCGATGGCCTTGTCCAGCGCTTCCTGTCCGTGGCACATGATAGTAACCTCGCGGGCCAGTACCTTCTGCAGCTCGCGGGCGCCGGGGTTCTCCCTGTGACGGGCGATGAGATCCTCGATGGTCTGGCGGTCCAGCATGGTGAAGATCTTGATGTAGCTCTCTGCATCCACGTCGCTCACGTTCAGCCAGAACTGGTAGAACTCATAAGGGCTGGTCTTTTCGGCGTCCAGCCAGATGTTGCCCTTTTCGGTCTTGCCGAACTTGGTGCCGTCGGCCTTGCGGATGAGCGGGCAGGTGAGGGCGAAAGCCTCTCCGCCGTCCATGCGGCGGATGAGTTCCGTGCCGGTGGTGATGTTGCCCCACTGGTCGGAGCCGCCCAGCTGGAGGATGCAGCCCTTGTTCTTCCAGAGCCAGTAGAAATCGTAGCCCTGCATGAGCTGGTAGCTGAATTCCGTAAAGGACATGCCTTCCGAGGATTCGCGGGACAGGCGCTTTTTCACGCTGTCCTTGGCCATCATATAGTTCACGGTGATGTGCTTGCCGATATCCCGGATGAAGTTGATGAAGGTGTAGTCCTTCATCCAGTCGTAGTTGTTCACCAGTTCGGCCTTGTTGGGGGCGTCGCTCTCAAAGTCCAGGAAGCGGGCCAGCTGGGCCTTGAGGCAGGCCACGTTGTGATTGAGCGTCGCTTCGTCCAGCAGGTTTCTTTCGGCCGATTTCATGGATGGGTCCCCAATCATGCCGGTGGCACCGCCCACCAGGGCGAAGGGCTTGTGCCCGCAGTTCTGGAAATGCTTAAGTATCATCACACTAACCAAATGGCCGATGTGCAGGGAATCGGCCGTGGGATCAATGCCCACATAGGCCGCCTGCGGCCCTTCCATCAGTTTCTCTTCCGTTCCGGGCATGATGTCCTGTATCATCCCGCGCCATTTGAGTTCCTCTACAAAATTCTTCATATGGTTTTTCGTTTGTTTCAAATTAACCTACAAAGATACAAATAATCTTATAATTATGCTCTTTATACCGTTTGCCGCCCGCCGCCAAAAAACTGGTTTTACCTAATCCGCTTGCCGAAAATTTCACAGACAAGGAACTTTTCTCCGTTGTCTTTCATCCGGACATTCTCCCATCGGAAACTGTCTGCGGTAATGTCGGAGAAAATCCAGTAGGCATTCTCTTCTGAGAGCACCTTTCCCACCAGCCTGTCACCCTGCTTGGTGAAGCATAGCCTTTTCATGGCATGGTCGCAGGTATAAGTTACATCGTAACACTGCTGGGCTTTGTTGAACATCCGGAATGATGAACCATATTCACCGTCCGGCTGTGGCTCGGTTTCCTTTGTGGCCCGCGACGGGAAGATGAAAATGTCCTGTATGCCAGTTCCTTCCAGGATCCGGCGAAATAGCCATTCTCCTTTGACATGGCGTTTATGACCCGCTTCGGGTTCATCGTAATAGTCGCAGTCCCAGTCGCCGATAAGCGGGGCGAACCAGTCATACTCGTCTGGTATCCTGTCGGTTTTGCCGCTCAATAATGCTTCAATAAAACTATCCATATTCTCGTTTCCAATAACAGATACAAATATAAACATTTATGCCGATATGATGCGTTTTCATGGCCTATGCCCTTCGGGCGGCGTAGACGCCCGTGTCTTCGTGAACGGGTGGGGCCCACCGCATGCGACATCTGTCGCAGACGCGTGGGAGGGATAGGGCCGGAGGCCCGTACCGGCCCGAAGGGCATAGGCCATGAAATAAAGAATAAG
>CAMZCW010000120.1 GCA_947305045.1 uncultured Bacteroidales bacterium
TGGGCATTGCCCTTGGCGCGGAGGACTACAGCGCCAACCTCAAGACCAACCGCACGCCGGGAGGCGCAGAACTCCTGTTGGCCCGCGAGCAAATTGTAGTGGCCGCCCGCGCTGCCGGTATCTGCTGCTTCGACACCGTGTATTCCAACCTGGACGATATGGAAACCTTCCGGAGGGAGGTGGAACTCATCAAAACGCTGGGCTTTGACGGGAAATCCATCATCAACCCGCGCCAGATAGAGGTGGTGAACAGCGTCTTTACACCCACCGAGAAAGAAATCACCAAGGCCCGCGCCGTGGTGGCCGCCATCAAGGAGGCTCAGGCCAAGGGATCCGGTGTCATCTCGCTCAATGGTAAAATGGTAGACCGTCCGGTTGTGCTGCGCGCAGAGCGTACCATCGCCCTGGCCGTGGCTGCCGGTGTAATCGACAAGGAGGAAGTGTTATGAGAAATTCCAAAGTTGTAACGCTGGAAGAGGCCATTCGCCGTTCCGGCCTCAAAGACGGCATGACCATCAGCTTCCACCACCATTTCCGTGGCGGCGACAAAGTGGTGAACCTGGTAGTGGACAAACTGGCACAAATGGGCTTCAAGGACCTCAAACTGGCTGCTTCCAGCCTCTCGGACGTCCACAAACCGCTCATCGAGCACATCAAAAGCGGGGTTATCACCGGCATTTCCACTTCCGGTCTTCGCGGAGAACTGGCCGATGCCATCTCCCACGGCCTCCTCAAGGAACCGGTAGTATTCCGTTCGCACGGCGGCCGCGGCAGCGCCATTGCCAGCGGTGAACTCCAGATCGATGTCGCCTTCCTGGGCGCATCGGCTGCGGATGAATTAGGCAACGCCTGCGGCGTCCCGCGATCGGAAAACGCCAAAAGCATCTGCGGTTCACTGGGGTATGCCCTTCCGGACGCCCGTTATGCTAAGCATGTAGTTGTGATTACGGACGACCTTGTAGCCTATCCCAACCTGCCCGCCGGCATTCGCGGCGCAGACGTAGAGTCTGTAGTGGTTGTGGACAGCGTAGGGGACAGTACCAAAATCTCCGCCGGAGCTATCCGCGACTCCAAGAACCCTCGGGATATCCTGCTGGCCAAACAGGCTGCCAAAGTGGTGATTAACTCCGGTTACTTCCAGGATGGCTTTAGCATCCAGACCGGTACCGGCGGTGCCTCACTGGCGGTTGTCAAATACATCCGCGAGGAAATGCTCAGCCGCGGCATCAAAGCCTCTTTCGCCCTGGGCGGTATCACGGCCCACATGGTAAAACTCCATGAAGAGGGGCTCATCGGAAGGCTCATCGACGTCCAGTCCTTTGACAAAGTGGCGGCGGAATCCATTGCCAAGGATTCTTCCCATGTAGAGGTATCGGCCGTGGAATATGCCTCCGGGCAGCACACGGGCTCCGCTACCCATGCGCTGGACATTGTGATTCTGAGCGCCCTGGAGGTAGATACCCAGTTCAATGTAAACGTGCTGGTGGGGTCGGACGGTATTATCCGCGGCGCCATTGGCGGTCACCAGGATACGGCGGCAGACAGTGCCCTGAGCATCATCGTGTGCCCGCTCTTGCGCGGTCGCATCCCCTGTGTGGTGCCTAAAGTCACTACACTGATAACGCCCGGTAAGTCCGTGGATGTGGTGGTTACCGAGTACGGCATTGCCGTGAATCCGGACCGGCCGGAGATTGCGCAAAAGCTCAAGTCCGCCGGACTGCCGCTGACAGATATCAAAGAGCTGGCGGCCAAGGCCACTTCCATCATCGGCACGCCGGACCCGTTGCCGTTTGGAGACAAAGTGGTGGGCGTAGTAATGAACCGCGACGGTTCCGTGCTGGATAAGATTTACAATATTCAGTAGCAAAGATCCCTGTTGTACCGGATCCTATGTAAATGATTGAACATGAAAAAGTTAATTGCCGTATTACCCCTGATGCTGCTGGTGTTTCCCATGCTGGCGCAAAAAACGTATCACTTTGCCACACGGGATACCTTGAATCTGTATATGGATGTTTATCAGCCAGCTGCTGGTTCCGAAACTGTTTTTGAGGGTCATCAGAAGCCTACAGTCCTCTTTGTGTTTGGCGGTGGCTTTATCATGGGTGAACGCGATGGAAAGTTCCAGAAACAGTGGTTCGATCGGCTCACCCGGGCCGGATATGGCGTTGTGGCTATAGACTATCGACTGGGGATGAAAGGATATAAGGTTGGGAAAGGTTTGTCCGGGGCGTATAAAGCATCCGACCAGTTCCTGTTGTCGCAGGAAATAGGTGTGGAAGATGTATGCTCCGCCGTCAATTTCCTGGCAGAGAACGAGGTTGGAGTGGATGTGAACAACCTGGTGCTGGCAGGCTCTTCTGCGGGAGCCATTATTGCCTTGGCTACGGAATACCACATTGTGAATGGAGATGCACCCGAATTGCCTGAGGGCTTCAATTTCAAGGGCGTCATGTCCTTTGCCGGAGCAGTTATTTCCACTGACGGAAAGCCGGAATTCAAAACACAGCCATGTCCTATCGTTTTTTTCCATGGTACGGCAGACAAAGCCGTCGCGTATGAAAAATATGCCTATTTTGGCCGTGGCATCTGGGGGAGCTCCTTTTTTGCCAAACAGTTCAACAAAAAGGGATACCATCACCTCATTTATCGGTTCGACGGTCGCACGCACGACGTTGCCGCCTATGCGAATGCCCTTTGGGACTTGGAGATGAACTTCCTTGAGTTGGATGTCATGCAGGGCCGTCAGCGAACGGTAGATGCCCTCATCGCAGATCCGTCGCTTCCGTCATGGGGGAATATTTCCATGGATTCCATTTATCGGAATTAATTAGTAATGAAAAAGTTAGTAGTTCTTATTCTGGTCTTGTTGCCGCTCGTGGCGGCTATGCCGCCCAGGCATGGACTGCCGGAATCGGCAAAGGGAGTGACTCAGTATGAGGTGCATTACAATCGTGGCGGCCTGCATGCAAAAATGGCTACGGCAACCTTTATGCTGAACGATGCAGCCTGGCAGGAGAATCCAGCTTATTTCTCCAATTTCACCGTTCGCGCCGCCAATGTGTTCAAACTCTTCATGCTGGGCGAGTATAAAGTGAATATCTTCCTTTCCAAAGAGGACATGCACCCGTATTACTACTCGTTCCCACACAAGAAAAAAGGAAAACAGCGGCACCTGGAGTTTTTTTACAAAGAACAGGAAGTGGAGTCTGTCCTGCAGATAGAAGATTACCCGGAACCGATTCGTCAGGTTTACGCTACGGAAGGAATTCCCACCTTGGACGTAGCCTCTTTCGCCCTCTTTTTACGCAGCTTGGACCCCACGGATATCCGGGGCCATTCCGTGCGGGTGAGTCTGCTTTTGGCCACATGCAGCGTGCCGGCAGAACTGCGTTATATGGGAGAAGATTACGATTTTTGGCCGGGAGAGGTCTCTTACCGCTATCAGGTTAACATGCTTGGCAGGGGATTGATGGAGAATGGCGCCGGCAATGAAATCGACATTTGGGTGTCCGGCCAGGCTGAACACGCCCTCCGCGGCTTGCAGGTAGAACTGAAGAAAGGAGCAATCCTGGCCAAAATGGTCCAGCCCGAATGATTACCCTGGAGCAACTTCTTGCCAGTCGGGATGCCCGGGCACAGCACCAGCGGAATCTGCTGGCTGCCTGGCCGGATCATACGCTCATTTGTCTCACGGTACAGTTTCCCGGGCCCGTCAAACGCTCCGCATCCAGCCTTGTAGTCGGAGGTGCAGGCTTGGCCGCCCTTCTGGATACCTTTGGCAGCGTGATACGACACGCTCAGGTCCGGGACCTGGAAACCGGGTATGAAGCCTATCTCCTGGTCCCGCTGCCGGCCGCGCTGGTAAAAAAAACTTGCTGCCACATAGAAGATACGCATCCCCTGGGTCGATTGATGGATATTGACGTAATAAGTTCTGAAATTATGCCCGGCCAGACCGGGCATCTCTTGGACCGAAGCATCATCGGCCTTGAACCCCGTCGCTGCCTCCTTTGCGACCAGCCTGCCCGCTACTGCATGCGGGCCCATACGCACACGATCGAGGAACTGCTCTGTAAGATTGAACAGATGGTGACGGATTTTGCTTAAAATCCCAAACAAATCCTTGTTAATTCTCTTATAAATCCGTACATTCGCGTTGTAATTGTTTTACAGGTCAAACCGGGAGTATTGGGAAGCCTGTGGGATAATGGAACCATACACGAATAACCACATACAGGAGATGCCCTTGCAGTCTCCTTTCTTCCGCAGCAAAGTGGAAAGTTTCCTCCGGGCAAACGGCCTGCGGATGGAAACATTGGATGTATATTACACCCTACAAAATACAGATGGAGACATCCTGGCAGGTGCAGGCTTCGCCGGGGATGTGATTAAATGCGTGGCGGTGGCTGAGGAAGCCCGTTCAGAGGGACTTGTTGCACCGCTTGTATCCCATATTCTTTCCCAGCATGGAGCGGGGAACCTGAAAGTGTTCACCAAGCCGGAGAACGAAGCCGTCTTTTCTAGCCTTGGCTTCCATGTGATTGCCCGCGCTCCGCTTGCCATTCTTATGGAAAACGGCAGGGGACTGGATGCCTATTGCGCCTGTCTGAAAGATACACTCGCTGCGCCTTCGGCTTCGCTCGGTATGACAGGTTCCTTGTCATTTCGAGCGAGCGCAGCGAGTCGAGAAATCCCCTCTGTCGGGGTTATAGTCATGAATGCCAATCCTTTCACCCTGGGGCACCAATACCTGCTGAAGCAGGCCGCCGCCCAGGTGGACTGTCTGGTGGTCATTCCCGTGAAGGAGGATATATCCGTCTTTCCCTATGTAGAGCGTGTGTCCATGATAAAAGCCGGTGCCAAGGAGATCTCTCCGCGCGCTACGTTGGGTCGAGATGACAAAGATGTCGTACCGAGCGAAGCGAGTGTATCTCCAATACTTGTTGTAGACGGCAGCGACTACCAAATCTCCGCCACTACTTTCCCCACCTACTTCCTCAAAGACCTCTCTGAGGCTGCTGAAACCCAGATGCGGCTGGACCTGGACCTTTTTGCCCGGCACATTGCGCCGGCCCTGGGCGCCACCGTCCGCTTTGTGGGTTCCGAGCCTCAGGACCCGCTCACGGCCCGCTACAATGCCCTCATGCAGGAACTGCTGCCCCTGAAGGTGGTAGAGATCCCTCGTTTATCAGCATCCGTAGATATTTCAGAAGAAAATTATTTTTCGCAAGGCTTTGCGAAAAACCAATTTTCTTCTGACGATGGAACGCCGGAGCACAATACGAAGGCCATTTCGGCATCGACCGTTCGGACTGCCCTGGAGCAGGGGAGTTACGCCCGTGCTGCCGCGCTGTGCCCGGAAAGCACGCGGCCCTACCTGATGGCGGCCCTGGCGGAGCGCGCCCTGCGCCTGGAATTGGATACACCGCTCAAACCCGGCCTGGTGGGCCCGGACAGCCATGGAGCGCATATAGACATGGACTATGCCCTCATGCAAAAAGCCATCACCGCACTCCGCCCTTACTGGAGCCGCATGGCCAAGGCCAGTGTCCCTTCGCTCCTGCAAATGATTGGCATCGAGGCAGAGAAAGCCATGAAAAAAGCCACGGGCGGGGTGAACACCCACCGCGGCGCTATCTTCGCCCTGGGCCTGGCCCTGAATGCCCGTGGAATGGAAGTGCCTGTAACAGAGGGAGTTATGCAAAATCGTCTATGTAAAACTGCAGAGACGATTTTGCATAATCAATTGACTGAAAACAACTTACATTCCACGCTTCAAAATGGGCGCAACGCAGCCCGCTCCCACGGCGAAGAGGCCGTGAGCCAGTACGGTGTCAAAGGCGCCCGCGCACTCGCCCTGGAGGGCTACAAAGACCTCTGGACCAACTGGCTTCCGTATTATAGAGATACACTCGGCCTTCGGCCTCGGTATGACAGGAATGAAGACCGGCCTATGCCCTCTGTCATACCGAGCGAGCGTAGCGAAGCGAGTGTATCTCCTGCCCAAAAGACACTTTTGCGCATCATGTCCACCCTGGACGATACTTGCGTCATTCACCGGGTGGGCTATGAAAGGGCACAGGAGGTGAAGCGTGAGGCTGCTGACGTACTCATGGCCGAAGAAAAATGGTTTTTCGCAAAGCCTTGCGAAAAATATTTTTCTTCGGCAGGTAACATGCTTCAGGACCTCTGCGCCCGCTATGCCGCGGAGGGCATTTCGCCCGGCGGGGCAGCGGACATGCTGGCCCTTACTATCCTTATTGACTCATTAACAAACAGATAACTATTATGGTAGAACTCATTCCACATGGTGTTTACCTGCTTGACGGAAAAACCGTTGCAGAAAAAGCAGACCTCACCCCGGACCAGGCCCGGGAAAACACCATCACCTATCAAATCCTTCGCGCCCATGACGTGAACGGCTCCAAGGGCAAGTCCCTCAAGATCCGTTTCGACGCCATGGTATCCCATGACATCACCTACGTGGGCATTATCCAGACAGCCCGTGCCAGCGGTCTGGAAAAGTTCCCGCTGCCGTATGCCATGACCAACTGCCACAACTCCCTGTGCGCCGTAGGTGGCACCATCAACGAGGACGACCATGTGTTCGGTCTCAGTGCAGCCAAAAAGTACGGCGGTATTTATGTCCCTGCCAACCAGGCGGTTATCCACCAGTATGCCCGCGAGGCCCTCACCGCCTGCGGCAACATGATCCTGGGCTCGGACTCTCACACCCGCTACGGCTCCTTGGGCAACATGGGCGTGGGCGAAGGCGGCGGCGAGCTGGTCAAACAACTTCTTAAAAACACCTGGGACATCAACGCCCCCGAGGTGGTGCTGGTTTGGCTGGAAGGCAAGCCCAAGCATGGGATTGGCCCGCATGACGTGGCCATCTCCCTGGTGAAAGCCACCTTCGAGAGCGGCTTTGTGAAGAACAAGGTGCTGGAATTTGCCGGCCCCGGCGTGAAGGAACTGCCTATCGACTTCCGCAATGGCATAGACGTTATGACCACCGAAACCACCTGCCTGTCAAGTATTTGGATTACGGACGATGAAGTAA
>CAMZCW010000121.1 GCA_947305045.1 uncultured Bacteroidales bacterium
TTGTACATCATCGTGAATTTGGCCTGCACGGCGGTTTCCGCCATCGGATCGAGGGTGTATCCGCCCTTGCGGGCATAGATCATGAAAATCTGGAAGAGCTCTTCCGGATCGTAATCTTCGAAGGTGATCCAGTTCCGCTGAGGGAAGCGCGACGGAATACCGCTGTTGCCGTTGATGAAGGCCTGCATCTCGTGAGAATAGCCCGCGGCGATGCAGACGAACTTGCCCCGGTCGTTCTCCAAGCGGGTCAGGAGCGTCTCCAGCGCCGCCTGCCCGAACTGGTCGGTCATCAGTTGGTAGGCCTCGTCGATGAACAGAATGCCGCCCATGGCCGAGTCGATCACATGCGAAGTGATTGCCTCCGTGTCGCCGACGAAACGGCCGACCAGGTCGGCCTTCCCCACTTCCTTGACATAAGGGCTCGGCAGGGCGCCCATGGAATACAGGATCTTGCCCATCAGACGCGCCACCGTGGTTTTGCCGGTGCCGGGATTGCCTAGGAACAGATAATGTCCCAGCGGGATCTCCGGACGGCGGTTCTCCAGCCGGGCGCTCTCGATCTCGTTGTTGATGGTGTGCGCCAGCTTGGTGAGCGAGGACTTCACGCCCTCCAGGCCGATAAGTTTGTTGAGTTCCTCCAGGCACTCGTCCACGGAGATCTTCTTGGGCTCCTCGTAAGGGACATCCTCCAGGAACACCGAATGGATGTTCTCCGGCGTCCACTGGTCCTGCGGGAGCGCCTTGATACGGTTGTAGATATTCGTTTTGGTCTCCGCCAGCTTTTTCATGGCCTCCCGGGCATTGCCGAATTTCGCGTCCTTCATGGCCACCATGTTCTGGAACATGCGGAGCACGCGTGCGCGCACTTCATCGTTGGCAAGCGTAAAGTTGTAACTCTTGCCCTTGGCGGCGCGCTCGAAGATTTCCAGCAGTTCGTCGGCCGAGTAGTCGTCAATGTGGATGAAATGCGAGAAACGGCTTCGCAGGCCGGGGTTGGAATTCATGAAGTCTTCCATCTCCTTGGGGTAACCGGCGCAAACCACAACAAACTTGCCAGCCTCGTTCTCCATGCGGGTCAGCAAGGCCTGGATGGCTTCATTGCCCTCCCTGCTGACACTCTGGCCGGCAGCATCCTTCGGATCGATGTCGTAGGCTTCATCCAGGAAGAGCACGCCGCCCATGGCTTCCGTGATGGCGTCGTTCATGTTCTGCGCACTCTGGTTCTGGTACTGGGAGAGGATGGACTTGGGGGTCTTTTCAGTGACCCGGTCGGTAGAGAGAATCCCCATCGCCTTAAAGATCTTGCCCAGCAGGCGAGCCACCGTGGTCTTGCCGGTGCCGGGATTGCCGGTCAGCACGAAATTGAACTTGGTGAGGCCCTCTGCGCTTTCGCCCAGCTCAATGAGTCGTTTCTGGACGGCCATTTCGTTGGCGATGCGGCGGATCGCGTCCTTGACGGACTTCATACCCACCAGGCCGTCCAGCTCCTTCATGATGTCCTCAACGGAGATCTCGCCGGTCATTTCCTCGCCCACGATATCGGAATAGCTGAGAATATTGTCTCCGCAGCCGCGGGCATTGTGGCGTCCTACGGCCTCAGAGAACAGGTTTCGCACCGCGCGGGCGTTACCGAAGGTGTCAATGCGTCTGGCATACATGCGGTCGAAGACCTTGGGGAGCATCTCTTCCGCCGTAGCGTCCAAGGTATATTCCACTTTCTCATCGTTTCGGAGGAGCTGCATACGGAAGACCTGCTCCAGCTCGCGAGCGTTGTAGTCCGGGAATTCGATGGTCACGTTGCAGCGGGACGGGATGCCGGGATTCTTGCGCACGAACTCGTTCATCTCCTTGGTATAACCCGCCATGATGCAAACGAATTCGCCACGCCGGTTCTCCAGCAGGGTAAGCAGCGTATTGATGGCGTCCATGCCGAAACTGCCGCCGTCGCCGGCCGAGGTACCCTGGGTGAGTGCATAGGCCTCATCGATGAAAAGCACGCCGCCGATGGCCTTGTTGACATAACGCTTCACGTTCGCCTCCGTGTCCCCGACCACCTGCCCGATGAAATCCTTGGCGGACACTTCCACGAACTGTCCCGTGGGCAGGGCGCCGATCGTGCCGAGCACTTCGCCGAACTTGCGGGCGAAAGTGGTCTTGCCGGTCCCCGGATTGCCGGTGAAGAGATAGTGGTCCGTGAGCAGGCTATTGGCCTTCACACCATTTTTCTTGCGGGTCTTCACATTCCGGACAATTTCGAGAATCTTATCCTTGACGCTTTGCAGGCCGATGTAGTTGTTCAGTTCAGCCAGGATTTCCTCTTCTGACTTGGGCGTAAAACGCTCACCGGCAGGGACATCTTCTTCCGTCACGGTATTCCTGCCGCGCAGGGCCGCCTTGACGGAGAGGTTCTCCGCGACCTTCTCGGCCAGGTGGCCGTTGAGATGACTCAGATCCGGCTGACGCATAAACCACTGGAAATGGCTCGCAAGGATGTCAGGAAGCCCCTCCGAGGCGTCCAATTTATATGTTTCCTTAAGGATAGACAAAGTGAGCTCCGTCAGCTCCGGCGTGCAGAAGGCCGTCAGGTTGAACTCCAGCTCGAAAAGGCGTGCAACATCCTTGTTATTCTCCAGGAATTTGCTCATCTCGTTCAGCAGGCCGCACAGGACCACTATTGGAGCGCCTTCCGTTCCACGCATGCGCGTGAAGAGCTTGTCCAACTGATTTACATTCGAAGCCTTGTCCGTAGGCAGGAGCTTCTGTGCGTTGGTAATCAGCAGGATACCATCCTTGAGCGCCGCGACATTCTTGTCAAACTCCTTGCAGAAATCGCCCCAGTCAGCGGCGTCAACCTTCTTCGGCGGCACCTTCACGATTCCGGCATCCATCATCTTGCGGGTGATGATGTCCGCGACGAAAGTCTTGCCGGTTCCACTGTCTCCCAGGACGAGGCAGTCCATGCCGATCTTCGTGCCATTGCTGGCAAAGCGCTGGGCCACGATGAGTTTCCGGTCGAGTTCCTCCAGCAAAGGGACGATGTTGTCCTTGCCGATCAGGCCCTTCTGGGAGGACGCTTTTACCTCCAACCGCTCGCCGCAGAAGCGACAGTATTTCGCTTCCGGACGGTTATCTTTCCCGCATTGTTTACAGACCATGACTATTCCTTGTTTTGTTGTTCAGCCTCCCGGGCAGCCTCGGCGGCCAGCCGGTTGATGGTTTGTATCGTTTCCTTGTCAGCATGCCCCGTCGCCTCCAGGCCATTGGCTTTCTGGAACGCGGACACCGCCGCCTGCGTTCCGCGGCCATAATCGCCGTCCACGGCCCCCCGCAGATAGCCGGTCTCCTTGAGATAGCGCTGCAGCGCCAGGACATCTTCTCCCCTGCTGCCGGGCTCCAGGCTTTCGAATTCCAGCAAGTCCGGCTGGACAGGCGCCTGCCGGGCCGGCAGGATCTTTTCGATGAA
Organism: uncultured Bacteroidales bacterium; assembly: GCA_947305045.1. The sequence continues at coordinate 3,464 of CAMZCW010000121.1, forward strand.
CGGAACGGAGAAGCGCTCAAAGCGCTCGCTCTTGGGGATTAGCAGGCTGAAAGCAACCAGCGCCCAGGTGACGCCGATGAAAATCAGCATGTGGATGCGACGCGTCTTCAGATCGCTCTTCCAGGCGCCCATCTTGAATTCGTCGAACGTACCATTGAGGGAGGAGTCGAATCTCGTCTCGTCACTGAAGGCGTAGTAAAGCGGCTCCAGGACCCTTTCTTCGAATCCCGGCTTGTTGAAGCGCCGGGCGTCCCGGGCGAACTGGCTGTGGAAAAAGATGGTCTTGATGCTGAAGAAGACCAGGGCGCCCAGCACGATCAAAGCGTAGAGATACAGGATATAAGCACCCAGGAACTTGACCAGCAGGAAGACGAGGACCGCACCGATGGCTCCGCCGATTAATGGAATCAGGCATCCTTCGCTGTCAGAAGCGAAGAACAGGATGGCGGCCACAATCAGGCCGACCGGCCAGAAGAAGCGTTCCAGCCGCATGCCGGAGGTGTCCAGGACCGGGTTGTCAATAATGGAGAAGATCAGCATGCCCAGCAGAACGATGGCGGGCAGGATCGCAAAGACGATGGTCAACACATGCTGCAACATACTCCGGACGCTGAGGCCGCGAATGCGGGCCTTGCCGGAGGAAAGAATATCGTCCGCTTCGCCCTGTGCCTTGTAGAAGCGCTCCACGGGCATTGCCTTGTCGTCGATTTCCTCAATGTCATCCAAATAATCCAGGAGCAGATCTTCGTAGGCGTACTCTTCCGAGAGGTCCGCATCGGGATTCTCCTGATGCTGCACGGCGAGCCAGCCGGCCAGGCCCCGATGGTAGAATTCATGGGCCAGCTCCTTCTTTTTGTGGGAAAAGAGCTCATCCCGCGTCGTTACCTTCTCGGCGACATCCACCAATTCGTATTCCGGCGTGACGCCGAAACCCTTGATTACCTTCATCCAGCTGGCCTGAGCTCGGAAGTCCGCGTCTTTCGGCCCGGCTTTCCGGCGATTATCGTCGCTGTTCCAATCGGTGCAGTACATGACCCAGGAGCGTTGCTGCTGGAAGCGCTGGCCCTTGGTGGCCATAAAATCCGTCAGGTAGTGGTACTCATCCGGCATAAAGAAGCAGGCAGCGGTGTTCGCCACGACCGCTGTGGGAATCATACGGTTCATCGGAGCGTGTTCCGGGCGATTCCACACCTCGTCGATCTTGGATGGATCGCCTTCGCAGTGGGACCAGAAAATGGTGTACACCTTGTTCAGGAAACGCCCGATCCCTTCCTGGGTCATCGCGTAGTCGGGGTCGTCGGAGTCGTTGCGCAGGTTGATATCCGAGAGCGGATCAATCGTCTGCACACGCAGCATATAGCAGGATGTCTGCCCGTTCTCGGCCGGCAAAGACGCAGCCAGCGTCTTGTTGCGGGCACGAACCCACTCCACGAAAACATCGGAAGACAACATACTGGCCGTAACTGAATCCGGAATGGCACGATGACAGAAATTGCTGATATCCTTAATCGTAACGGCAGAAAGCTCCTCCCCCTCCCCTGTTTCGCGATTGATGCCGACCAGCTGGAGCGGCCAGGTCGGATCCAACAGATAGACGGCGGCATGCAGGCCCATCTGCTGATCCTGAGGATAACGTGTTTCCACAATCTCCTGGATCTCGAGGGCCAGTTCCGGATAGGGTTTGAGCCACTTCTCGACCTGACCGCGATAGAGGTACTTGACGGCCAGGTCCTGATCCTCGACCATACATTGAGCCAGTTCCTCCGGCGTATTGGCCATCAGATGCTGGGAGGCATTGAAGGTAATGCCGAGGTCCTCGATGATCTCATCTTCTTCCACCGGGACGTCCTCGCCCTTAACGGTTCGCAGGATCTCATCGTAGTCCCAGCGCTTGGCGGGGTTCTTGATGAGCAGGCCCCGGCAGATCCTGGCAAGCGGATCCGGCATGTCCGCCGGGACGGCAATCCGCCCTTTCACCTTGTCAATCGCCATGGCCGGCTCGTTTGCCTCGAACACTTCCTCACCCATCCACAAGGACAGGATGGTCATGCCCAGCGAGAAGAAATCCGCCTTGGAGGTCAACTCCGTATAGTTGCCATCCGGGAGCGTGACGGTCGTCGTATAGACTTCCGGGGCCGCATAAATAGGGGTTCGGAACTGCTTGGTCACACAACTGCCGTCCACATCGATCTTATCGGCGATGCCGAAATCACACAGGACGCAGTCCCAAATCCGGCTGTCCTTGATAAGGATATTGGCCGGTTTCACATCCTTATGGAGGACGCCGGCCTGATGGATCATGGACAAGGACATGGCGGTCTTGGCCGCAATGATCAGGATGGCTTCGGCATTTCCCTTCAACCCCGCTGACGCGGCATTGCCGCCAGGGATGTATTCCAGAAGTTCAAAATCATCGCCGTAATCCACGATATCGGAGATGTAGCCCTGCCCGTTCAACTTCTGCATGGCGGGCATGACCTTGACATTGGTATGGAACCCGGGGTGACACAACTTGAGCGCATATTTCCGCTTGTGAGCGGAAACGATATAAATGTCGCCTTCCGACCCGCTGCCCATCAGTTTCTCTACGGTATAGCTGTTGCCGCCGACTTTTACTGTTTCTCCCGGAGCATAGGTGCCGCCACCGGAGGTAGCGGCCATGCCGGGCACATGCGGCGCTGCAGCAGTCGACTGCGGTGCCGCAGCCGTTTTCTGCGGAGCGGCCGCAGTCTTTTGGGGAAACACCGCTGTTTTTTGGGAAAAGACAGCGGTCTTTTGAGGAGCGGTCGCTGTTTTCTGAGGGGCTACAGCCGTTTTCTGAGGCGTCAAGTTGTTGTCCTGTTCAGCCATGTTTTATACTTTTTTGTACGTGGTAACTACTTTCTGGGTCGTGCCGTATTGCCAGGTACCGCCCAGCCACGGCCGGTAGCACTGAGAGGGATGCTCATGGAAACAATGGCACCAGTTGCAAATCCAGCCCACCAGGCCCGTCACCTCCATCAATTCCGTCACGGCCACCTTGCGGGCCGTGTAGTAATTGCGCTGCTCCTGCGGCGTGGAGCCGGCAGGAGGAAGCATGCTTTCCAGCACTTGATTCGCTTCTTCGACCGCCCGCTGGTACTCTTCCATCACGGCCTCCCGGCTGCGTCCCATGCTTCGCCGGGTCGCTTTAGGCTGTTCGGTGAACGAGAAGCCCATGTGGGACATCAATTCACGCAGTCGCAACTCCCCTTCCGTGGGTTCAGCGGGCTCATCCGCTCCCTCATTTCCCGGCAGGTCGCCCGCCAGTTCCGCTTCCAGTTCGGCGATGCGCGTCAACAGCCGCGCCGACTCCTTCACCTTCGGATCCTGCCGGGCCTTCTCCACAGCATGCCGGGCCGCGCGGGAGAGCGGCTGTCCGCACTGTCGACAGAAGCACCTGAAATTGAGGATGTTGCAAGTAGGACAAAGCACACCGTCTGCCGGCATGCCGCATTCGGGACAGTCCACATCGTCGGG
>CAMZCW010000122.1 GCA_947305045.1 uncultured Bacteroidales bacterium
TGAAGACGGTCTTCACCGGGTCCCTGGACATCAGGAACACGAACAGGGTGAAGAGCGCGCAGGCTATGAGGGATTCGAGCAGGAAGGTCATAGGCTACAGGTACTTGTGGAAATTATACTGTCCCCTCAGTTCAGCCTTGGTCTTTTCATCCTGATGAGTGAAATAGGACTTCCAACCGGGACAGAAGTTGATGTGCCAGCGCCAGAGTCTTCCGAGCGGAGACTTGGGCCTCTTGTCATAGTGAGCGCGGAGCTTGCAGGTTTCGCAGGGGTATTGTGTCATGGTCAGAACTCAATTATTTCTCTAAGTCGATGGTGAATCAGATGCCAATCTTGTGCAAGATCCACGGTGCAGAAACGGTACTGGTGGGCACTCTGGATGAAATTGAAGGTTTCTTCTTGAATGCCGGTCTTGGGATATACCATAATCCCTTTTGTAGAGAGTGTGTACGGAATGTTCTTATCCTCCTGATTGCTAACGTAACTGGTAATCTGGGAGATGTGATCGCGGCGAAGTTTCTTTACCGTTTCAAAACGAGCAGACAACATTTCTTTATAATACTTGGCATCGAGGATAATACGCTTTCCAGACGTAGGATTATCCAAGGTCACGTCGGTAATCATTTCAGGGAGCACGTCTTCGTCATCTGCTTCAAGTGCCGTGAGCTGGAAATGAATAATGGAGCGTTTGACGATAGGATACTCCTGGGCACATTCTTGACGGTAGAAGTTGAGAAGAAACGATTCAAAGATTGCATTCATCTTGCTCTCATCCCTCGTAAAATCCAAGAACTTATACTCGCCGGGACGATTCTGTTCTGGCAAAAGCCTTTCGTAAAGCAACTCACAAACGTTGATAATGAGCCTGTAGAAGCGATTATTCCGATTAAGACGGATATCTTTGAATACAGAGCGGTCAAGCGTAATGATACCTACCTTCGGGAAACGAAGAAAGGAGCGGCGCAAATCCTTGCGGACATCCATGTCCAATTCCTTATCGCCCAGCAGGCGATACATCGAAGTGTACACAATCTGATTGAGAAGGATATCGCCTGTCAATTCATCGAGTGTGCAGATGGTTTTCCCTTCCCTGTACCGATTATGTTTGAGCGTTTGATCCAGTTCTAGTTTTCCTTTGATACCAGCGATTTCCTCTTCGTGTATGCGGTATTCTTTGGCGATCCCCCTCTTCAGTAGGACGTCAGCGCCTTTTGTCAGGAGGCGTGAGAGCAGATCTACGACGGCCGGGCATGATTTGGCGTCAACATTTACCCAGTGTCGCTGCTCGGGTAGCCCCCATGCATAGCATAGGAGATAATAGAGGTTCTGTATGGGGATCAGTGTCTCCACAGTTACAGCTTAAGCATCTGTTTCAGTTCAGACAGTCGGCTACTGTCATCAAAGCAGACCTCCTCCAAATACGGGAAGAGTTCATATTGGCAGATGTCATTCCACCAGGCCGACTCATCTCCTTTTTCAAAACCCTCAAAGTTGCAGAAATAACTGTGACCGATTTCCATTCCGCGGAGCATTTCGTCCCGGTGGATTTCTTGATTGACAGCCACAATCTTGTCGGTGATCTTATCGACAAAATCAGCGTTCATCCTGGCTTTCAGGAAATCCTTGAAGGTGTCTCCATATTCAGGCAGAAGGGTAATGAAAGAGAAACGACGTCTGAGGGCATAGTCCACGATGGCTAGCGATCGGTCGGCTGTATTCATACAGCCAATGATATAGACGTTTTCCGGCACATAGAAGGGGTCATCCGTAGCGTTGGAGTATGTCAGGCGGGCGGTGTGTTTATCACCGCGCTTATCGTGCTCTATGAGCATCATCAGCTCGCCGAAGATCTTGCTGAGGTTGCCACGGTTGATTTCATCAATGATGAAGAAATACGGCTTGGAATCGTTCTTCGCCCGCTGGCAGAACTCATAGAATATGCCGTTGCGGACCACAAATCCATCTTTGGAAGGCCGGATACCTTGGATAAAGTCTTCGTAGCCATAGGATTGATGGAACTGAACCGTTTCGATGCAGGACTCATTTTCCTCTCCGAGGATGGAGTATGCAATTTTCTTGGCGAGGAAGGTCTTACCGACACCCGGAGGGCCTTGCAGAATTATGTTTTTCTTGCGTTTCAGGAGACTCTCGATATGGTGGAAGGTCTCTGGTGCAATGAAAGGCTTTTCTGGGTCTTTCTCGAAGGAATAGACGGGATTATCCTCACTTTCAGGGCTAAAGAACAATGTATCGGTAGGCTCTTTTCGGACATACTCGAGCAGACGGTCAAATTCGTCGGAGGTCAGCTTGAACAGGGATCCTTGGTTACTGATGAAGACCTCACTCTGTTTCAATATGTCATCTTCCAGCAGCTCCGACCAGGACACCTGATGGGAAAACTTCTCGACTACCTTGAACTCGAATTCATCCTTGGAGCGCTTCGTGACCTCAAAGAGAGCTTTGACCTTCTTCACGGGTGTTGTCTCGTACCCGATAATCTGGTCTCCAGGCTTAATCTCCTCGAAATACTTGTAAATGCGCCGTTTATGGCCGTTCTCGTTTATGGCCGTATAAGTCTGGACCTGTCCCACTTCAATGGCATCGATACTCCAAATCTTGGGGTTAGCATTCAGCCAATAGTAGTAGACGACAGCCTCATTAGCAATCTTCCCTTCAACGAGAAGGTTGAGCTTCTTCACATAGTCCGGATACTTAGTCAGTTCCGTAAGCGTCTTCAACGCTGTGGGCTCTTGCGTTGTCCAATCACCGACCTTTTCCCAACGTACCTTGCGAATATTGTTGTAGTCCGGGAAACTGTCATCGAAGTAATAATCAGACTCCACGACGCCACGGCCGATAATGTGGTTGCGGCCCTGTTTGGCGAAAATAATGTCTCCTACTTGAATTTCGTGGCAGAATTCCCATGTGGCCAGGCCGTCATTCTTGTAATTCGTGGAGGCATTACCGTATTGGGCCTTCATTGCTGTGCGGATTTCATCCAGTGAGGCATATTCATTGAGGTCGCCCAATTCTTCCCAGCCTATGCAGGCGATTCCTTCCTTCTGGCATCTCTCCCATTTGCTGGCATTGGCTCCAGGGGACAATATCCAATACTTGGTATTGATATTCTCCTCAACGGGCTTTTCGTCTCCACGGCATAAGCGATCCATAAAAACGATGACGTCTTCATCGCCTTTCTTTTCCATCAAGAAGGCCTGCAGCTCTGATATTTTCTTGGATTTTGCATTCTCCATTCCATAGGACGTGGCGAATTTGACCAGCATCTCACGGCTATAAATCGGAATCAACTTATCGTTTGAATATAGATATGCGATTTTCCACTTCACGACATCGCCAATCATAATGTCGTCAATGGCCGTAAAGTTGCCATTATTCGCTTCCGTGGCAATTTGATTAATGCGGAAACGAACGACATCATAGGCTGCGTCCCTGTTGTCACCGATACTTGTCAGCCATGTGTATTTACCATCACGCAGATATTTGCCATTCTTTTTCTCCTGGTTTCGATTCTGATTATACTCGAAGATGTAGAACTTGTAGGCAGAACCTCCCCAGATGGATCCCAATTCTGATGTAATGCTCTCAAGCCAGTAACAGAAAGAGTTAGAACGCTCAAGATTCGTGTATGTCTCCAACGGCATCGCGGGGAGGGATGCCAGAGGAAAATGCTCCAAGAATTGGCGCTTAATGTCGCGGAGTTCGTTTAGTTTTTCCGGTGTCATATTGTGCTATTAGTATAATTCATAATTGGTTGTATCCACATCCGCCCACTGCTCGCACTGGTGGATGACAGTCTCAAGGGCAGACTGCTCTTCCTCCGGCGGGTAATGATATTTCTTCAGGAGGCGCTTTACCTTAGAGCGCATACCGGCGCGTGCGGATTCCTTCTTCTGCCAGTCGATGGTTCGGTTCTTCCGTAACTCCTCGGTTAGCTCCTTCGTCATATTAACCAACTGGTCGTTGGTATAAAAGTCCTTGACTGCCTGCGGGCGAGTCAATGCGTCATAGAAGGCTTTCTCCTCAGAGTTGAGACCAAGGCTATCTGCGGCCTGCTCGTTCTGGGCAATTTCCTTGGCCAGTTCCAGCAGTTCCTTGATGACTTCCTCATTGGTGAGGAGCCCTTTCAAATAGTTGGAGAGGGCCATATTGATGAGTTCGGAGAATTTCTGAGCCTGAACCAGGTTGGTGCGCTGATAAAGGTGAACACGTTCCTTAAGTAGTTTCTTCAAGAGCTCGATAGCAATGTGCTTCTCCTTCATCTTGGAGATCTCCTCCAGGAAAGCTGGGTCAAAGAGCGAGAATTCTGCCTTAACATCCGAGAACAAGTTGATGACTCCTTCACTCTTGATGCTCTGCTTGAGCAACTCTCCTATACGTTCGTTGATTTCCTTCTTGGAGACTTTTGTCTTTATGTTCTTGATGCGGTTTATGGCCGTGCGGACCGTCTCAAAGAAAGCGGATTCGTAGCGCTGCTCTTCGTTGAGAAGGCTCCGGCAAAGACTGACGGCATTCTTCAACAGCAGTGCCTCCTTCAGGAAGGAAGTGCACTGTTCCTCCATCGACGGAGCCAGCATAAAGTTGACGGCGCCCTTGATGATTTCAGCACGGTCTGCGTCGGTGCCATCGTGGAACTTGGCGTAGTTGAAACCGTGGAAGAAGTCGCGACAAACTTCCAGTTTCTCCTTGAACTTGACCAGAGCTGTCTCCTTAATATCAGGATTGCCGTAATTCTCCTGGTCTTGCTTGGTATAGTCTCGCATGGCCTCTTTGAGGGCCTTGGCAATACCGATGTAGTCCACGACCAAACCACCAGCCTTCCCAGAGAATACACGGTTCACACGAGCAATGGCCTGCATAAGATTATGCCCGGACATCGGCTTGTACACATACATGGTGGCCAGCGAAGGCACATCAAAACCGGTAAGCCACATATCCACGACGATGGCAATCTTCATCGGGTCATTGTCGTCCTTGAACTTCTTTGCCAGCTCTTTCTTGTATTGTTTGTTGCCCACGATCTCGTGCCATTCCTCCGGATCATTGTTGGAACCGGTCATCACAACCTTCACCTTCTCGGTCCAATTGGGACGAAGTTCCAGAATGCGCTTGTAGATCCGAATGGCAATAGGGCGGGAAAAAGCCACAATCATAGCCTTGCCGGTGAGTTCGAACTGGCGGTTCTCCTCGTAGTGTTTGAGGATATCCTGTACCAGAGAATCGATGGTCTCCGGAGCGCCGAGAATCTCTTCCAGATGAGACATTTCGTGCATGCTCTCCTCAATTTGCTGGGGAGTTGCTCCTTCATCGGCGAGAATCTCGTATTCCGCATCGATGGCTCTGATAGTCGCTTCATCCAGTTTGAGATTGACCACGCGGGACTCGTAGAATACCGGGCAGGTGGCACCGTCCTTGACAGCCTGCGTCATATCATAGATATCGATGTAGTCGCCAAATACCTCTTGAGTATCACGATCCTTCTGGGAAATAGGCGTGCCGGTGAATCCAATGAATGAAGCATTGGGCAGAGAGTCGTGAATAATGCGGGCTGTACCGACACTGATTCTGCCTTGGGCGTCAACCTTCTCTTCAAAACCATAGTGGCCACGGTGTGCCTCATCTGCCATCACAACGATGTTCCGGCGCTCAGAGAGAGGCTCGTTCGATTCCTCGAACTTCTGCATCGTGGTAAAGATAATGCCGTTAGCCTCACGTCCTACCAGCAGCTCACGGAGATTCTCCCGGCTGGAGGCTTGGACGGGTTTCTGGCGGAGGAAGGCCTGGCACTTGGAGAACTGGGTATAAAGTTGGTCATCAAGATCGTTACGGTCTGTGATGACGACAATTGTGGGCTTATTGAGGACAGTCTGAATCAAATGGGCGTAGAACACCATAGATAGTGACTTGCCGCTGCCTTGAGTGTGCCAGAAGACGCCAATCTTACCGTCACCGTTGGTGGCCTTGACGGTGCGGTCAACAGCCTTCTTGACGGCGAAATACTGGTGGTAGCCAGCAAGAATCTTTGCGGATCCCGCCTCGTCCACGCTAAAGCAAGTAAAGTTCTTGATGAGATCCAGGAAGCGGTCACGCTTGAACATCCCGACGAAGAAAGTGTCGTAGTCGATGAAGTCCTTGGTCTCCTCCATGCCATCCTTGGTCTTCCATTCCATGAAGCGGTCTTCCTTGCTGGTAATGGTTCCAGCCTTAGAAAGCGCCATGTCACTCATCACGCAAAAGACGTTGTATATGAATAGGGAAGGGATTTCTTGAATGTAGTTACGGATCTGACGGTATGCAGCTGAAGCATCGGTTTCCTCACGTGACGGCGATTTGAGTTCCACAAGAACCAGCGGCAGACCGTTCACGAAGATCATGATGTCCGCCCGCTTCTCGGATTTCTCCACGTAGGTCCACTGGTTGATAGCCTGGAAGGTGTTCCGGTCCGGATGGGCGAAGTCAATGAGGTACACGATGTCGTTGACCGTCTCTCCTTTGTGCATGTAGCTCACCTCAACGCCGTTCTGGAGGTAATCCATAAACTGCTGGTTTTTTTGAACCAAAGTACCAGAGTCGATGTCGCGGACCTTACGAATTGCCTCATCAATGGCCGCCGCCGGTTTGGTGGGGTTCACCAGCATCAAGCTGTGTGCGAGCTGCGCCTCATAGAATGGGACACGGTAGTCTCGCTCTATCTCCGGGCCGTAAACATGGTCATAGCCCAGATTCTCCAATAGAGAGAGAACCGCTTTCTCGTAACTTTCCTCGTCAAAGATACTCATATATCTAAGTATTGTTTATCAATTATATAGTAGTTCTATAGTATTCTTCTATGCCGCCAAATTATGATTTATGCGAGTGTTAAGGGTGATTTTCTCGTCAATACACGA
>CAMZCW010000123.1 GCA_947305045.1 uncultured Bacteroidales bacterium
TATGACCGCAAAGGCCCCAAGGTGTTCGCCGGTGAATACGCCTGCCATGCCAAGGGCAAAAAATGGAACCATTTCTACGCATCCCTCCTGGAGGCGGCCTTCATGACCGGCATCGAGCGCAACGCGGACGTAGTGGAAATGGCCACCTACGCTCCCCTCTTTGCCCATGTGGAAGGCTGGCAGTGGCGTCCGGACCTCATCTGGTACGACAACCTGCGCAGTTTCCGTACTGTGAGCTGGCATGTCCAGCAGCTCTATGGCCGCTTCCGGGGCAGCAACTGCCTCAGCCTCACCATGAACGGAGCCAATGTTACCGGCGCGGAAGGCCAGGACGGCCTGTTCGCCAGCGCTGTTCTGGATGGCAGCAAGATTTACGTGAAAGTAGTGAACACCACCGACAAGGCACAGGACATTGCCCTAAACTTCACCGGTCTCAAGAAAAAAGCCGTGGTAAAAGCCGTAGAAAGCTATCTGCTCAGCTGCCCGGAGCAGGATGGGGAGAACAGTCTGGAGCGTCCGGACTACATCCAGCCCGCCCGGGTAACCTTCAGCGGAGAGGGCAAGAGCATCGCTGCCCGTGTCCCCGCCTACTCCTTCTGCATTTATGTATTGGAAAAATAACCACATCATGAAAAAAACACTTTTCCTCCTGTGCGCAGCACTCGCAGTAGCCTGCGCCCCCAAGGCCCAGCTCACCAAGAGCGGCCTCAACCCCCAAGACTTTGTAAACGAGTACAACGGCGAGCCCACCGCCCTGTACACGCTCACCAATGCCAACGGCATGGAGGTGTGCATCACCAACTTCGGCGGCCGCATCGTCTCCATCATGGTGCCGGACAAAAACGGCGAAATGAAGGATGTCGTGCTGGGCTTCAGCAAAGTGCAGGACTACTTCCCGGAGCACAACGCCAGCGACTTTGGCGCCGCTATTGGCCGCTATGCCAACCGCATCAACCAGGGAAAAATCACCCTGGACGGCGTAGAATACCAGCTGCCGCAGAACAACTTCGGCCATTGCCTCCACGGCGGCCCCACCGGCTGGCAGTATCAGGTGTATGAGGTTGTAGAGGCCGATGCCACCCATGTGAAGCTCCTCCGCACGTCTCCGGACGGCGACAACGCCTTTCCCGGCAACGTAAAAGCCTATGTAACCTACACGCTCACGGAGGATAATGCCATCGACATTGCCTATGAGGCCACAACGGACGCCGCCACGGTCATCAACATGACCAACCATTCCTACTTCAACCTCTCCGGAGACCCTGCCGGCCACGGCATCGTAAAAGACGAGCTGTACATCAACGCTTCCAACTTCACCCCCGTGGACGACACCTACATGACCACCGGCGAAATCCGTCCGGTAGCGGGCACCCCGTTCGACTTCACCACGCCCAAGCTCATCGGCCAGGACATTGCGGCCGACTGCGAGCAGCTCAAGAACGGCAACGGATACGACCACAACTGGTGCCTGGACACTGCCGGCGACATTTCCAAGGTAGCCTGCGAACTCTACTGCCCGGAAACCGGTATTGACCTTAAAGTCTATACGGACGAGCCCGGCGTGCAGGTGTACAGCGGCAACTTCCTGGACGGCACCGTCGTTGGCAAAAAGGGCATTACCTACATGATGCGCACCGGCATTTGCCTGGAAACCCAGAAATATCCGGACACGCCCAACAAGCCCGAGTGGCCCAGCGCCGTGCTTCGTCCCGGCGAAACATATACCAGCCACACCATTTTCGCTTTTGGCGTAAAATAGTTATCTTTGTCAATCTACATATACAATCATATGGCTAAAACAAACGAAGAACTCAAGCAGATTGCCACACAGGTACGCAGGGACATCCTGCGCATGGTGTGCATGGCCAAAAGCGGACATCCGGGCGGTTCCATGGGCAGCACGGACATCCTCACCACCCTGTATTTCAACCAGATGAACCAGAATCCCGCCACCTGGGCACGCGATGGCAAGGGACAGGACATGTTCATCCTGAGCGCCGGTCACATGACCCCGGTGTATTATTCCGTCCTCGCCCGCGCCGGTTATTTCCCGGCCAGTGAACTGGGCAGCTTCCGCCAGATGGGCACCCGCCTGCAGGGCCATCCGTCCATCCGTAAGGGCCTGCCGGGCATCTTCCAGGCCTCCGGCTCCCTGGGCCAGGGCCTAAGCGCCGCCTGCGGCCTTGCGCTGGGCAAAAAGCTGGACAAGGACAATAACTTTGTCTACTGCCTCTGCGGAGACGGCGAGTCCGAGGAAGGCCAAATCTGGGAAGCCGGCATGTTTGCCGTATTCCACAAGCTGGACAACCTCATTGCCATGACGGACTGGAACGGCAAGCAAATTGACGGTCCCGTGGATCAGGTAGCCGGCGAAGGCGACCTGGCCGCCAAATGGGAAGCCTGGGGCTGGAACGTGATTGTGGCCGACGGTCACGACTACGACTCCATCCAGAAAGCCTTTGAGCTGGCCAAGGCCGGAAAGGGCAGTGGAAAACCCAACATGATTCTGTTCAAGACAGAGATGGGTCATGGTGTAAGCTTTATGGCCGGCACCCACAAATGGCACGGTTCCGTTCCCAAGCCGGAACAGCTGGAACAGGCCCTGACCGAATTAGGTGAAACCCCCTTAGGAGATTTTTAATATGAAAAAATATACAGATACAGGTAAGAAAGACACCCGCAGCGGTTTTGGTGTAGGTCTTCTGAAGGCCGGACAGGCCAACCCCAACGTAGTTGCCATGACGGCGGACCTCAAAGGCTCCCTGAAAATGGACGCTTTTGCCGCTGAATTCCCGGAGCGTTTCATCCAGTGCGGTATTGCAGAGGCCAATATGGTGGGAGCAGCCGCCGGTCTGGCCATCACCGGTAAAATTCCCTTCATCGGCTCCTTCGCAGAGTTTGTGACCGGCCGCGTGTACGACCAAATCCGTCAGGAAGTGGCCTACGGCAACACCAACGTCAAAATTGCCTCCTCCCACGCCGGTATCACCCTGGGCGAGGACGGCGCCACGCACCAGACCATGGAAGACCTGGCCCTCATGCGCGCCCTTCCCGGCATGGTAGTGCTGAACCCCTGCGACTTCAACCAGACCATGCAGGCCACCATTGCCGCCGCCAAGTACAACGGCCCCGTGTACCTGCGTTTCGGTCGTCCCAATGTGCCCAACTTCACGGACGAGAACGAGCCCTTCGTGATTGGCAAGGCCATCGTACTCAATGAAGGCACGGATGTCACCCTCATCGCCACCGGTCACACCGTGTGGGAGAGCCTGCTGGCCGCAGAGGCCCTGGAGGCAGAGGGCATTAAGGCAGAGGTCATCAACATGGCCACCATCAAGCCCCTGGACGAGGAAGCCATCATCGCTTCTGCCAAGAAGACCGGCTGCGTGGTGGTTGCAGAGGAGCACAACATGGCCGGTGGCCTGGGCGAGGCCGTCGCCGGGGTGCTGGCCCGCGAACTGCCCACGCCCGTTGTCTTTGTCAACGGAGAAGACAAATTCGGCCAGTCTGGCACGCCTTCTGCATTAATGGCCGCGTATGGCCTGGACGCACCGCACATTGCGGAGGCCGCCAAGAAGGCCATCGCCAAAAAATAAATGGAAAACCTTGAGCAGGTATTTAACCAAATCGTAAAAGATTACAGCGAGCGCCTCTACTGGCACGTCCGCCGCATGGTGGGCTCCCACGAGGACGCGGACGACCTGCTCCAGGACATTTTCCTGAAAATATGGACTGCGCTTCCTTCTTTCCGGGGGGAGGCGCAGCTTTATACCTGGGTATGGCGCATCGCCACCAACGAAACCCTCAACTGGCTGCGCCGGGAGCGGGTGCGCGCCGCCCTGCGCTTCCAGAGCATCGACGCAGAACTGGAACGCCGGATCCTGGCCGATCCTTATTTTAATGGTACGGATGCCCAGCGGGAGCTGTTCAAAGCGCTATCCCGCCTGCCGGAAAAACAGCGCCAGGTGTTTGTGATGCGCTGGTGGGACGAACTCTCGTATGAGCAAATATCGGCCATTACCGGAACATCCGTAGGCGCACTTAAAGCCTCTTATCACATCGCGCAGGAAAAATTGAAATTAAACCTTTCGCAAGCGGAGGTGTCAAAGTAAGCAGTTATGGCAAAGAAAACTGGCATATCGGTCCCTGAAGGATACTTCGCCCAGCTGGAAACCCGGCTGCAAAGCATCCCTAACCAGGAGGTTCAGCCTACGGTGGTACAAAAAGTAGCGCCCTGGCTCGCGTACGCCGCCTCCCTGGCCATTTTGGCGGCCCTCGGCAACTTCATCTTCGGCCGTGCTGCAGCTACGGAAGAAGAAATGGGGCTGGATTACATCTCCTATCTGTCGCAGTCATTGGATCCGGACGGACAGATTGAGCTCATGGAGATGCCTGCCCTCACCGAGGAGGACGATATCCGCAGTTTCCTGCTTGCCAGCAACATTCCCGTTGAACAATTAACAGAACTTGATTATGAAGAAGATTATTAGCGTATTATGCGCCCTGGCACTGGTGAGTGCCGCGGCCTTTGCCCAGAAAGTAGAAAAGAAAGGCGACAAAGAGCAGTGGAGAGAAAAAGCCCGCGCAGAGCAGGTAGCCCTCATTACGGAGGAGCTCAACCTCACGGAAGCGGAAGCCCAGGCCTTCTGGCCGGTTTACAACGAGGTGCAGGGGCAACGCCGGGAAGCCTTCAAAGTGCAGATGGACGCCATGAAGGCCCTGAAAAAGGGCGTGAAAGCAGGCGACAAAACCGCCGACCTCCTGGACGCCTATCTGCAGGCCAAGGAAAAATGCAACGAGATTGACGCCAAGGCCATCAAACGCTACAAGAAGGTGCTTTCCGACGAAAAAGTGGCCAAACTGGTGCTCGCAGAAGAAAAGTTCCGTCACCAGCAAATTGGCAAGCTGGGCCACAAGGGTGGGGAACGCCATCCCGGCCACAAAGGCAGCCAGCGTCCTTCCAAGGAGAATCCCGTGAAGGAATAATTACAGCCACGCACCGTCCTGCAAGGTGCAGGTGCGGTCACACAATCCAGCCAGACCGGCGTCATGCGTAACGATGACAATGGTCTGGCTCAGTTTTTCCCTAAGCTGGAAGAAAAGTGCGTGAATCTCTTCTTTGGTGCGGGAATCCAGGTTGCCGGTGGGTTCATCGGCAAAGAGAATGGAAGGGGCATTTACCAGCGCCCGGGCGATGGCCACGCGCTGCTGCTCACCGCCGGAAAGTTCCGAGGGCTTGTGCTGCAGGCGGTCCGTCAGGCCCACGGTGCCAAGCAGTTGCTCCGCCTTTTCCCGGGCTTGCCGGGGTTTTTCCCCGCCGATAAGCGCCGGAATCATCACATTCTCCAGGGCGGTAAACTCCGGCAACAGGTGGTGCGCCTGGAACACAAAACCAATTTTGCGGTTGCGGAAGGCCGATAAGTCCTTCTGCGAAAGGCGGATCACATCTGTACCGGCAATCGTGAGCGAGCCGGCGTCCGGCGTGAGCAGCGTCCCCAGAATTTGCAGGAGGGTGGATTTTCCGGCACCGGAGGCGCCCACGATGGCGACCACCTCGGCGGTATCGGCACAAAAATCCACGCCCTTGAGGACCGGCAGTGCGCCAAAAGACTTTACAATATTCTTGGCTTCAATTATCATTTTCACTATCTTTGCATGCTGATTTACAAAGATAGGAACAATCTTGCAAACGCGCAACCTCATACTGCTTCCGCTCCTGTTCCTGTGCCTTTCGCTCCAGGCGCAGGTGGCGGCGCCCGTAGGCGGCAACAGCCTCTGGATGACCAAAAGCGGAGAGGAATACCTGAACCGCCTGCTGGAGGATATCGACCGGGCGCACAGCACCATTGAAATGGAGTATTATTGGTTCGACGCAGACAGTGCCGGCAGGAAGGTGCGCGACGCCCTTATCCGCAAGGCGCAGGAGGGGGTTCACGTGCGGGTGCTCATGGACAACCTCATCACCCTGATGGCGCCGGAGTACTTTTACCGGAAAATGCGCAAGGCCGGCATCGAGGTGGCCTACGTGCACGACTTTGACAAGTTGTGCCTCGGAGAGTCCGTCGCCAGCATCTTCGGCTTCCGGGACCACCGGAAAATTGTGGTGATAGACGGCACCATCGCATATACCGGCGGCATCAACTTCAACAACCAGACCATCTACGTGTGGCACGACACCCAGGTGCGCATCGAAGGCCCTGCTGCGGCACAGCCGCGGGCCATTTTCGAGCAGGGTTGGAGCCATTTCACAGGCGGAACGGCGGCACCCGCCATTGCTGCAAAAAAAGCAGGAGATGCTGTGGTACAAGCACTTAGCACGGTAAGCCGGGACACCACCCTCACGCATCTGTATGTAGAAAAGCTCAACGCAGCCAAGCACTATTTCTACCTGCAAACACCTTACTTTGGCCCTCCGCCGCAGGTGCTGCAGGCGCTCAAGGACGCCGCCGCACGCGGGGTGGATGTCCGCCTGCTTTTCCCTGCGGAGTGTGACTGGGGCTTCATGAATTCCCTCACACAGGACTACATCCCGGAGCTCATTGCCTCCGGCATGCGTGTGTTCGTGTACAACGGCGTGTACGACCACTCCAAGCTCTTTGTTACGGATGACAGCCTGGCCAGCTGCGGAACAGTGAACCTGGACGGCCGCAGTTTCCACACCAACTGGGAAGACACCCTGCTGTTCTATGACCGGGAGAGCGTGCAGCAAGTGAAGCAGTCCTATCTGGACCTGGAAGCCCAGTGCCAGGAAATGGATGCCAGCTACCCGCAAGCCAAGGGGCTGAGTAAAGCCTGGCGCAAGTTCCTCAGAAAAATCTACCGCATATTGTAAATTTTTCGTACCTTTGTTTAATCGGGGTGTGGCGCAGTTGGCTAGCGCATCTGCTTTGGGAGCAGAGGGTCG
>CAMZCW010000124.1 GCA_947305045.1 uncultured Bacteroidales bacterium
GGCGGTGGTTTTCTTGGTTGTTGCCATAAAAATATAAATCGATTTATTTTTTCTTGTCGTCATGCCCGGCTTGCTATCTGTCATGCTGAGCTTGCCGAAGCATCTCTCACACTACAAAGTAGTGGACCGGATTGCTCCTGTCCAGTACGGCACTTTTGTAGCTTGCAAAGGTAGGAAAATTTTTCCGTATCTCCGTTAAGAAAATGTCCACAATCTCCACTTCGCTCTCAAAATGGCCAATATCCATGACCATAAAGCCATCCTTGGTGAAGAACTGGTGGTAGGAAATATCGGCCGTGATATAGAGCTGGGCGCCCTTTGCCTGGGCCTGGGGAATCTCTCCCTGGCCGCTGCCGCCCAGGAGCGCCACTTTGGTGATGGGCGTCTCCAGCGGCCTGGAACTCTTGATGACTTTAAGGCCGAATTTTTCCTGGACGTAGCGCAGTGCCTCCTCCCCGGTCATGGGTGTGGGAAGGTCCCCGATACAGCCCAGGCCCACGGTGCCGTCTTCTTCCGGTACCATGATGCTCACGTTTTTGAGTTCCAGCCGGCGGGCCATGGCGCCGCTCACCCCGGCAATCACTTTGTCCGCCGTGGTGTGAGCCGCATACACGGCTACGCCGTGCCGCACGGCGCGCATCACCGCCGCCCCTACCGGGTCCTTCGCATTGATGCGCCGAATGCCCTTGAAGATGAGCGGATGGTGCGTCACCACCATGTCACAGCCCTTCTGAACGGCCTCGTCAATGAGTTCCGGCGTGCAGTCGAACCCCACCAGCACCCCATGCACCTCATCTTCCGGACTGCCGATCAGCAGCCCGCTGTTATCCCATTCTTCCTGAATGCGCAGCGGCGCAAAAACCTCCAGCGCCGCAGTAATATCCCCTACTTTCATAGTGCGTTACCTTATCCTTGCAAAGATAAAAATCCTTTGCCACAAATCCAATAATGGTGCCCGTGCTGCTACCAGCCAAAAATATTCCGCAAAACCCACCACAGGAGTATCACCGCAAGAATACTCCAAGAAAAGACCGGATTCCGGCTTGCGAAATACAGTTTCGGGTATTTTTTGCGGGTTGCATCCGCGAAGAGCAAAAACAGGATGACTGGGATAAACAGCACCAGGCAGGCATTGTACTGAAACGCGGCACCCACGCTGCCATGCAGCAGCTGATGCAACGCCCGCTGCGACCCGCACCCCGGGCATTTAAGCCCCGTCAGCCGATAAAAATGGCACCGGGGGAAAGGCACGGTGGCCGGGTCGAAGGTCGCATAGACATAAATAGCCAAGAGGGCGGCAATGACGATAAGTACAATGCCCCCCTTCTTTACTATCGGACTCATTTCCGGGAACTAAAGGTCTGCGATTTCTGCGAATACGCCCAGCGCCATCAGAACGACAAAAATAATCACGTCAATGCCGCCGATGATAAGGCTGATGGTAATCCAGGTTTGCGCCGTTTTGTTGCTGGCCTCCGACTGATAGTACAGATTGGATCTGACGGAGTCGTCCGTGGAAATCATGGCGCTGTTGTACAGGCTGTTCGATTTGGAGGAATTGATAATGGCGATAATTCCGCCGACAAGGCAGCAGAACAGCGTGCAGATAATGGACCAGGCCATTTTGTTGCTATGAGGAGGCAGAACAAAGGACGGCCCGCGCTGCGCGGTCAGGGGAGTAACCTGAGTCTCTTCCATTATATAGATCGTTGGTTGATTATCTGCACATCATGATCATTTCCGTGAACTTCCGGTAATTGTACGCGTAGGTTCTTCTTTGGGCGGAGAAAATGTCTATGAGCCACCAAATGCCACAGCCATAGCAGGTTAGCACCTTCACTACGCCCATCCCAATATCGTCCAGGAAGAAACGCTCCCATCCAAGCACAATGGCAATGATGAGCATAATGGTAGGTTTCTGAAGATTCAGGCTCAATAACATTCCTGATTTGGAGTCATCCAGCTCTTCCAGCTTTTTCTGTACATCCTGAGCGGCCATCATGTCAAAGCATTCGCCGTTCTTCATCATAAACATTTGTACAAGTTCGGGTTTCATATGCAAAAGGGTTTTGTGTTTCAATCAAATAAACTACAGGCCGCTACGGACGGCAACCAGCTGGGCGCGGATATCCTTGAGCTTTTCGATGGCCTTTACACGTTTGTCCACGCTGCGGCGGTCCTCCGTGAGGCGCTGCTTGGCACCCTCCAGCGTGAGGCCCTGGTTCTTCAGGAGGAACTGCACCTGCTTGAGCGTGTCAATATCCTCCGGATGATACAGCCGGTTTCCCTTGGCGTTCCGCTGGGGATGAATGAACTTCTCGAAATAGTTGCTCCAGTAGCGCACGGCCGAGGCATTTTCCCCCAGCAGCTGCGCCACCTCGCCCATTGTGTAAATTAGCTTTGCCATGACGCACAAATATAATAAAAAAAGAGTGAAATTCACCCTTTTTTGTTCGGTTGATGCGAGAAACTTCTGCGAGGGCCCTCGGCCTCCAGCCAAAAAGCATGGTCAAAGGCCTCCCCGGGGAACGCGTACGGCCCCTCATGGTCGATACAGAACGCCAGGTACGTAATGGGCAGCCCCATCTCCAAAAACATCTTCTCGTAGAACGTCTGCACCTCAAATACCACTGCTTCATCCAGAATCTGAGCGCTGTCAGGCAGGCCCTCATGATAAATATCCGTACCGGAAGCAAGTACCTGTAAACCATTAACTTTCACAACCGAAGAGGTGTACTCGTACAGGTACCGGGAGTCGGTTTTGAGGTGGACGATGCCGCCGGGCTTCAGGAACCGGCGGTAGCGCTCCAAAAAGAGCGGGGAGCTGAGACGCGCATTCTCGCTGCCGCGCAGCTGCGGGTCACTGAACGTGAGCCAGATTTCGCTCACTTCCCCCGGGCCAAAGAACGCGTCAATGAACTCGATCCGCGTCCGGAGGAACGCCACATTGGGCAGTGCCTCCGCCGTAGCATCCTTGGCACCGCGCCACAGGCGGGCCCCTTTGATATCGACCCCGATATAATTGATGTCCGGATTCCGGCGGGCCAGCGCCAGCGTGTAATCCCCCTTGCCGCAGCCCAGTTCCAGCACAATGGGATGGTCATTGCCGAACATCTCCCGGCCCCAATTTCCCTTGATGGCGTGGTCCCGGAGGCGCAACTCCTTGCTGCCGGGCTCTTTGTCCAGCACCTGGGAGGCGTCCGGCTGCAGCAGGCAGCGGAACGTCTCGTTCTCCGCGAATTTCTTTAGCTTACCGTGTCCCATAGGCAACCGATGCCCGGTCCATGCCGGGCACAACAATCAGGCTTTTCTTGCAGGCTTTTTGCTGCGGTTCTTGTGACGACGCTTCTTCTTCTCCGGGTCAAAGCGGTTGATGGCATCGTCCCCTACTGCCGAAATGAATTCCGGCGCGACAACCTGCTCCTCACGCAGAGTCGCCGGTTTTTCGCCGCGACGGTTCATGGCCTGGATTTCCCGCACCTCGCTGGCCGGCAGCGGGAACGTCTGCGCCAGGGAACCTTTCTCGTAGGAGAAGTACAGCGTCTCCGACAGGATGTCCGTTTTCACCAGCCATGCCTGGCCGTCCTGGAACTCCAGCGGCTCCTGCACCCGCGGAATGCGGGAATGCGCGTCCATGTAGGCCGCCACCTCATAGTTCAGGCAGCACTTGAGCTTGCCGCACTGTCCCGCCAGTTTCTGCGGGTTCAGCGACAGGTCCTGCACGCGGGCGGCAGAGGTGGTAATCGACTTAAATTCAGTGATATAATTGGCACAGCAGAGCTCGCGTCCGCAGATGCCCAGACCGCCAATGAGACCGGCCTCCTGACGGGCGCCGATCTGCTTCATCTCCACGCGGATGTGGAACTCCTCCGCGAAGTCCTTGATGAGCTGGCGGAAGTCCACACGTCCGTCGGCAATATAATAGAAGATGGCCTTGGTGCCGTCCCCCTGAAACTCTACGTCGCCAATCTTCATCTCCAGGCCAAGGTTATTGGCCAGCACGCGGGCACGGATCATGGTTTCCTGCTCGCGGGCAATGGCCTCCTGCCAGCGCTGGATATCGAAGGGACGCGCCTTGCGGTAAATCTTCTTGAGCTCCGTCCTGGCCGGGTCCACGCCCTTGCACTTCATCTGACGGCCCACGATGGCGCCCTCCAGCGTCACGATGCCCAGGTCGTGCCCCGTGGCGGCTTCCACCACCACCAGGTCTCCCGTCTTGACGCTCTGGCCCGACGCATTCACGTAAATGCCCTTGCGGGTATTCTTGAACCGGACCTCAAAATAGTCGTCAAACTGCTCCTGGGCAATTCCCTTCAAAGTATCATATACCTCCAGTTTGCAGCATCCCTGCCGATACTTGATGTCGCATTCGCCCGTGGACTCGTCCGACACCACCATACAGCCGCGAAAGCAGTCAAACTGGATGGATTCGTTAGAGAAATCGTTCATAAACTATATAGTTGATTCACCAAGTCGGTGAACAGGATTTTCTGGTTTACATTCCGCTCCACCAGGAGCAGGGCGCGGTCCAAGGCGGCCATCCCCCTGCGCGGGAAAGTGGGTTTCAGCGCCTTGGCCATACGCGCGTAAAAGTCTTCTTCGCCCTCCGGCACATGGGCCAGGGCTGGCATTTTCTGCAGGAAAAAGAGTCGGCGGAGGTCCTCCGAGGCCAGGCGGCAGAAAGTCTTCTGCTGTTCCCGCACTTTGAGCTCCGCCACTGCCTCGCCGGTTTCCAGCGCCTTGAGCCTGTCGCGGGAAACAAGGGCATCCAGCAGGTCATGGAACAAGTCCGTAAGCACCTGATTGGAAGCATTTTCCCGGGCATGCACCTCCCGCTCCGCCTCCGGCGACAACGGCTGCACGCGCATGTGAAGGCAGCGGGACGATATGGTCACGAGCACCTTCTCCGGCGCATGGGTGATGAGCAGGAACAGCGTCTTTGCCGGCGGTTCCTCCACCATCTTCAGGAGCGCATTGGCCGCCTGGATGTTCATCTTCTCCGGCAAATACACCACTACCGTCCGGTAGCCGCCCTCAACCGCGCTCAACGACAGGCGGTCCAGGATGCTCCGGGCCTCGCTGACAGAAATATTCCCCTGCTTCCCCTCTATGCCAATGGCCGTATATAGCTCATTCTCAAAGAAATACGGATTCTCCAGCGCCAGCTCCCGGAACTTGCCGATAAACTGCATGGAAACGGGTTTGTCCGAGCCCGCCACCGGAAACACAAAATGGATATCCGGATGGATGAGCTTTTGCACGCGCGGCGACCCGCCGTACAACTCCTCCAGGAAGTTGACGGCCAGCGGGAACGCTCCGCCGCCGTCGTCCTCGTGCAGGAGCAGGGCATGCGGCACGTGTCCGCTCACCACCATCTGGTGCAGGGCAGTCACGACTTCCGTATTCCCGTAAACGGTCATGCCTTACGGTCTCCTACAAATTGGGCCAGGGCCGACAGATACTGCCTGGAGGGACGCTCCGGCAGTACGTCCAGGCAGCGGATGGCATCGGCAATATAAGCGTCCATCACCTGCCCTGCCCGGGCAACACCGTCCTGCGCATGCACAAAGTCCACAATGATGCCGATAACCTCCGGATGCTCCGCCACCTGCGCTACGTGGGCGCGCCACTGTGCAGCCTCAGCCGCAGGAACGGCCTCCATCGCGCACAGCAGCGGCTGGGTAATCTTCTGCTCCTTGAGGTCCAACCCCACCGGCTTTCCCAGCGCCGCTGACTTGCTGTAGTCCAGGATATCGTCCTTAATCTGGAAAGCGGTGCCCAGCAGGCGGGCAAACTGCCCCATCGCCTTCACCTGCTCCTCAGAGGCGCGGGCCGATATGGCTGCCGCCGTGGCCGTAGCCTCAAACAGCGACGCCGTTTTGCCGTAGATGATGCGAAGGTAGTCCGCCTGGGTGGTATCCCCTTTCCCCGCTTTTTCCATTTGCAGCAGTTCCCCTTCCGTGAGGTGATGCAGCGTCCGGGCAAAGATGCGCAGGACCCGCTCCGGCTCCTGCGAGGCATCCAGGACCTCCTGCATACAGTTCACCAGCCAATAATCGCCGATGAGCACCGCAGGACCGCCCCCCAGCAGCTTGGCCGCCGTGGGCACGCCGCGACGCTCCACCGCCCCGTCCACCACGTCGTCGTGCAGGAGGGTGGCATTGTGCAGGAGCTCCGCCGCAGCGGCAAAGCGGACCGTATCTTCCGTGACGCCACCGCAGGCATCGGCCACCAGCAGCGCCAGCATGGGGCGCAGCATTTTGCCGGGATGCTCCCGCAGACGGCGGTTGACGCCGTCCAAAAGGGCGATATCCGAACGGAGAGACGCCGTGATTCGCGCCTCTACGCGGTCCAACTGAGGCCGCAGAAAAGTATAAAGGGCTTGAATATCCATTAAAAGTTTTTCAGCAGTTGCTCCACCGTTTCCGGGAAAGCCACCAGGTCAATGTCTGCCTGGGCGGTCATGCCCGTAGCCACAAAATGGGCGAACAGCGATTTAAGGGGCTCATAATAGCCGTCCAGATTAAGGGCGAAAATGGGGCCCTCGTACTTGTGCAGCTTCCGCAGCGTGTGGGTTTCAATAAGCTCCTCCAGCGTGCCGATACCGCCCGGCAGGGCGATGGCCGCAACGGTATTTTCCCGCATGCGTTCCTTCCGCTGGGCCATGGTGTCCGTCCAGACCACTTCCGCTACATCCTTGCGCTCCAGGCCCGCCATGAAACGCGGCAAAACGGCCACATGCCTGCCGCCTACACGGATAGACTCGTCGGTAATGGCGCCCATGGTCCCACGGTCGCCGCCACCGGAAACAATATCATAGCCCTTTGCGTGCAGGCCCCTGACCAACTGCCGAGCCGCTTCATTGTACTTCGGGTCGATGAGGTTGCTCGAAGCACAAAAAATC
>CAMZCW010000125.1 GCA_947305045.1 uncultured Bacteroidales bacterium
TGCTCCTCAGTTACATGCTGCTGGGCATGCTCTTTAACGTGTCCATGTGGTACAAACTCTCCGGTAAAACCAACATGGCCATCTGGATTACGCTGGCGGGACTGGCGGTGACAACCATCGTCAACATTGTCTTTATGCCGCGGTATTCCTATTGGGCATCGGCCTATGGCCACCTGGCCAGTTACCTGGTCATGTTTATCCTGAGCGCCGTGCTGGGGGCCAAATACTATCCCATCCCCTACAAATGGGCCCGTCTGGGGGGCATTTTCGGCCTGATGGGCATAGCCTATGCCATTATAGCCTTCAGCAGTGGGACCTTCTCCGCAGTATTTCCGGGCTTCTCCTTTGCTACAGGCCCGGGCATTCACTGGCTGCAGTTGGGTATGAACACGATGATCATCCTATCTTACGCCGTCTGCGTCTGGGCGCTCCTGCGCCGCCGGCCTATTCCGAGGCAGTAGGATTGCTTAATTCTGGCTAGGCTGGCGGTCCAGCCCCACCAATCCGCGGCAATCCAGGGAATAGTTCACACCCATGGCGTCCAGGATGGCAAAGGTGTGGTCCAATGAAGCGTCAAAGCGCGCGTAATCCTTTTTGTCCGCGGCGCACCACTGCACTTCCGCCAAGGCGCACATGCGCGGCAGCAGCATGTATTCCAGGTGTTCCGGCGTGGCGATGTATTCCGTCCACAGATTGGCCTGCACGCCCAGGATGTGGTGCTCCGTACCGGGCACAATTCCATCGAAAGGCTCATAACTGTACACATGCTCCAGCGGCTGGTATCCGCCGATGGCAAACGGTTCCTTGTCGATTTCGTCGCTCTGATAGAAGTCGAAATACAGGTGGGAGTAAGGCGTCATGATGGCGTCGAAGCCCTTCTGGGCAGCGGCTACACCACCGGCGATGCCCCGCCAGGACATCACGGTGGCTCCTTCCGTCAAATTCCCTTCCAGCACCTCATCCCAGCCGATGATCTTCCGGCCATGGGCATTGAGGAAGGCCTGGACGCGGTCTGTCACATAGTTCTGCAGCAGATGCTTGGCCTGGGGGCCCTTCTTGATGCCCAGCGACTTCATGCGGGCGGCGCACTTGGGGCACACGTCCCACGGATCCGGGCGGTCGGGCTCGGCATCGCCATTAAAGCATTCGTCGCCGCCGATGTGGATATACTCGGAGGGGAAGATGTCCATCACTTCCGAGAGCACGCCCTCCAGGAAGGTGAAGATGGCGTCGTTGCCGGCGCAGAGGATGTCCTTAGCCACGCCCCAGCGGGTCCATACTTCATACGGACCGCCGGTGCAGCCCAGCTCCGGGTAAGCGGCCAGGGCGGCCACCATATGACCCGGCAGGTCGATTTCCGGAATAACCGTAATGCCTCTTTCGGCGGCGTAAGCCACCACTTCCCGCAGCTCATCCTGCGTGTAGTAGCCGCCGTAGCGGACGCCGTCGTTGCTGCCCCAGTCTTTCTTGATAACGGTGCCGTTGCGCCAGGCGCTCACCTCGGAGAGTTTGGGATAGGCCTTGATTTCGATGCGCCAGCCCTGGTCGTCCGTGAGGTGCCAGTGGAAGCGGTTGAGTTTATAGGCCGTCATTACGTCCAGGTAGCGCTTGGTTTCCTCGATGGTCCAGAAATGGCGGCAAGGGTCCAGGTGCATGCCGCGGTAGCTGAAGCGCGGTTGGTCCTCGATATGGCAGTAAGGAAGCACCCAATCGGCCTTGGCCTTTTTCCCACCGTAAATGGCGGCAGGGAGCATTTGCTTGAGGGTTTCGCAGGCATAGACAAAGCCGTTCAGGCCGGATGCTTCCGCAACTACGCCATCTTTATCGACACTGATAGTGTACTGCTCGGCGGCCAGGCTCGGGTTCACGATGAACTGGATTTCGTCTTTCCCCAGCGGGCTCACCTTTCCGCTCGCCACCTCAAGGGCGTTTTTGAAGCGCCAGACAGCGGCGGACGATGCGTCATCCAGGTGAGGGTCCAGGAAAAAGGCCTTGCCGGCCACCGCATAGGAGCCTTCCGCCAAGCTTACCTCCGCAGGCATGGGAATCACGTGAAAAGCTTGCGGCTGCGACTGGCTGCATGCGACAAACGCCAGCACGGCGGTGAAAAGGAGGGTTATTCGTTTCATAGTGGTCAAAGTTTGCACGAAGATAGTACTTTTCCCGACATCTTTCAAGTTAAATTATACGAATTAAGCGGCGCCGATTTAAAACGGTGTGATCGCCAAGTAATTGAATATTAGCGGGTTATAACATAATCCTCGTTTCGTTTTTGAACGAGGATTATATGGTAATGTTTTGATTATCAATAGATTGACGATCACGGCAAAATGTGCCGCGGTCTGGTGGGCCTCAATAGAGAACCAGCCCAAGCCCGGCAGCCGCAAGAATAAGATAAATGGGGTTCACCTTCCCCCAGTAACCGGCCACGAAAGCGCCGCCCAATAGGCACCAGCTTTTCCAGTCCGGAAAGTTTTCTGAAACCACCTGGACCTGGGGCACTCCGCCTGTCCAGGTGGTTTTTATGATGAGAATGACGGCCGCGGCGCCAATCAGGCCCGCCACACACGGCTTGAGCCAGTCCATGGTGCCCGCGTACAGCCTCGAGGTGCGGAACCGTTCATAAAAGCGCACGATAAGAAGGACGATGATAAACGACGGCAGCATAAGCGAGAGGGTGGCGGTAAGCGAACCGCAAACGCCCAGCAGCTGGCTACCGGTAGCGTTAAACAGGACATCGTAGCCCACATAGGTGGCGCTGTTGATGCCGATAGGCCCCGGCGTCATTTGCGAAACGGCCACAATGTCCGTAAAGGTGCTTTCGGAAATCCAGGGGTGCTCCACCACCACCTGGTTCTGGATAAGGGAGAGCATGGCATAGCCCCCGCCGATGGTGAAGGCGCCAATCACAAAGAAGGTCCAGGCCAGCTGGCCAAAGAGTACTAGTGTTTCCATCGGCCCTCCTTATAATAAGTGATGCTGAAGCCCAGCACCAGCACGCACAGGATGATATAAATAGGGGAGACATTGAGAAATGCCACCAGCGCCAGCGACGCTACGGCCACCAGCCAGGCCCATGCGTTTTTGCAGGACTTCCGGGCCATGTTCACCATGGGGATGGCAATGAGCGAAATCACCACCGGCCGGATGCCCTTGAACGCCCGTTCCACGTAAGGATTGTCCTTGAAGGCCGAAAAAAACATGGCGATGCCCAGGATAATGAGGAACGATGGCAGGATGCTGCCCAGGGTGGCCGCTACGCTGCCTTTGAAGCCGCGAAGCTTGTGCCCGGCAAAGATGGAAATGTTGACGGCCATCACGCCCGGCGCGCTTTGCGAAAGGGCCACAATGTCCGGGAGGTCGTTGTCCGAAATCCAGCCGCGACGCGCCATCTCCGCCTGGATGATGGGAATCATGGCATAGCCCCCGCCTATGGTGAAGGCGCCGATTTTGGCGAAAACCCAAAAAATTTTCCAGAGGGAAACGTTCTTTTCCATATCGGCCACAAAGTTACCAAAAATCTTCGTCATTCCCGACTTGACAAGGAAACTCTTATTTTGTATATTTGCCTGTATGAAAAAATTAGTCGCCTTTTCCCTGGCCTTATGCGCCATTATTTCCCTGCAGGCCCGCAAGTTGGAGCCCTGGCAGGACCCGAATGTCTTTGAGGAAAACCGCCTGCCCATGCGGGCCACCTTCACTACGGAACAGCAGCAGACCCTGTCGCTGAACGGGCGGTGGCGTTTTCACGGCAGCCCGTCGGTGGAGAGCCGCCTGAGAGGCTTTGAGAGCGTGACCTACAACGATGCCTCCTGGCGGGAGATGCCGGTGCCCGGCATGTGGCAGCTCAATGGCTTCGGAGATCCGGTTTACTTGAACATTGGCTATGCCTGGCGGGGGCTGGCGCCCAATACGCCGCCCATCGTCCCGGAAAAGGGCAATTATGTGGGTCAGTACCGGCGTGTATTTGACATGGATGCCTCCTGGGAGGGGAAGCCGGTGTATCTGTGCATCGGCAGTGCCACCTCCAACGTGCGCGTGTGGATAAATGGTAAAATGGTAGGATACAGCGAGGACAGCAAGCTGGAGGCCCGGTTTGAGGTCACTCCGTTCGTCCGTCCCGGCCTGAATGTCATCGCCCTGGAAATCTTCCGCTGGTGCGATGGTTCCTACCTGGAGGACCAGGATTTCTGGCGCCTGAACGGCATCGCGCGCGGCGTGTACCTCTATACGCGTGAGAAGCAGCGCCTGGAGGACGTCCATATTCTGGCCGACGCCGACGGCAACCTCACGGTACAGGCGGAGGTGACATCCGGTATCGCCAAGGTGAAGGGCCTTCTGGCCGATGCTTCCGGCCGTGAGGTGGCTGCATTCCAGGTGCCCGTGAAGAAGGGGAAAGCCCAGGCGCGGGAAATTGTCGGCAACGTGCAATGCTGGAGTGCGGAGATTCCGTACCTATATACGCTGAAGTTATCCGCCTGCAATGGCGCCGGCGACGTAGTGGAGAGCGCCCGTTTCGATGTGGGCTTCCGTACCGTGGCCATGGAAGGCGGCCAGCTTTGCGTCAATGGCCAGCCGGTGCTTATTAAGGGTGTGAATCGGCACGAACTAAGCCCCGTCAAGGGCTATGTGGTGTCGGAAGCGGACATGATTCGGGATATCCGCATCATGAAGGAGCTCAATATCAATGCGGTACGCACCTGCCACTATCCGGATGACCCGGTGTGGCTGTCGCTCTGTGACCGGTACGGGCTGTATGTGGTGGACGAAGGGAACATTGAATCGCACGGTATGGGCTACAAGGACGGGGAAACCCTGGCGCAGGACCCGCAGTTCCGGGCAGCGCATCTGGCCCGCGACAAGCGTATGGTGCAGCGGGACTTCAACCACCCGTCCGTCATTGTCTGGAGCCTGGGAAATGAGGCCGGCGCCGGTCCCAACTTCATGGATTGCGCCGCCTGGATCCGGGCCTATGACCCGTCGCGTCCCATTCAGTATGAACGCTGCCTGGATACGCCCCAGTATGACTGCTCGGACATTATGTGTCCCATGTATGCCAGCCCTGCGTGGTGCGAGAAATATGCATCGGCCCAACCGGCGCGTCCGCTCATCCAGTGTGAATATGCCCATGCCATGGGCAATTCCATGGGTGGTTTCAAGGAGTATTGGGACCTCGTGCGCAAATACCCGTCCTACCAGGGCGGCTTCATTTGGGACTTCCAGGACCAGGCCCTGTGGAACGGAAAGTTCTTTGCTTTCGGTGGGGATTATACTACCTCCGAGCCCTCGGACGGCTCTTTTAACTGCAACGGCGTCATTGCAGCGGACCGTTCCCTGCATCCGCATGCGTATGAAGTAAGGTATCAGTATCGGAACATTCTCACCACCGGCACGCCGGAAGCCCTGCAGGTACACAACGAGTTTTTCTTCCGTGACCTGTCGGATATCCGCCTGCTGTGGACGCTGGAGTCCGATGGAGAAGCCGTCCGTTCGGGCGTGCTGGAACAGCTGCTCGTCAAGCCGCAGGAAAGCGCCCTGGTGAGCCTGGGCGTGGGGCCGCTGGAAGACTTGCCGGGAACCCTTACCCTGACCGTCCGTTATGTCCTCAAACGTGCCTGGCCGCTACTGCCGGCCGGCTCGGAGATTGCCTATGACCAGCTTCTGTTGCGGGACGTGCGTCCTGTCCTGATGGAAGTGGAAGGAGGCAAGGTGGGGGTCTATGACAGTTCCGGCACCCTGGTTCTCAGTGGTACCACGGATGCCTGCGGGACAGCGGGGGAACGAAAGGCGGTATGGACGGCCAGCTTCAACAAAAAGTCGGGCGCCCTGAACTCCTACACGCTGGAGCGGAAGGAATTGCTGTCGGCCCCGCTCATGCCTTGCTTCAACCGGGCTCCCGTGGAGAACGACCTGGGCGCCGGGCTCCAGTATCGGCAGGGATTGTGGCGCAACCCTTCCTTTGCGGTGCAGGATTTCAAGGTGACCCCGCAGGATGGCGCCTGTCTGGTGGAGGTGACCTATGCGCCCATCGGCGGGGTGGCGGCGGTCTCCGTGTTCTACCGCGTGGCGGCAGACGGGAGCCTGAGCGTGGTGGAGAGCCTGAAGGACGCCGGAGGGCTGTCTGCTGCGCCTGACCTCTTCCGCTTTGGAATGCGTTTTGCCATGCCGGAGTCCTATGATACCGTGGATTTCTTTGGCCTGGGGCCCTGGGAGAACTATTGTGACCGTAATAGCGCCGCGCTTTTGGGCCGATATCGGCAGAAGGTGGCGGACCAGTATCATCACGGATACGTGCGTACGCAGGAATCGGGCACCCATACGGGGCTGCGCTTCTTCCGGGTGCTGGATGTGGATGGAAACGGCCTGGAGGTGGAGTCGGCGGTGGATTTCAGTGCATCGGCCCTGCCTTATTCGCTGGAACAGCTGGATGTGGCGGCGCCGGAAGGGGATACAAACGTTAAAAACCGCAACGGACAGTACGGCATTCCCCGGCACTCGCTGGAACTCAAACCTTCCGGGAGTACGCATGTGCACGTGGATGCTGTGCAGATGGGCGTGGGGTGCATTAACTCCTGGCGCGCGCTCCCGCTGGAGCCATACCGCATCCATGCTGAGGAGCGCGAATTCCGCTTTGTCCTGCGGCCTGTGGTGAATCTGTAGCGGCTTTTTGCTCCCTTTTTGTCATGCCCGGCCCCTTTTTCTTGTCATGCCCGGCCCCGACCGGGCATCTTTTTTCAAAAAAAGTTGCAAAATATTTTGTCAGTTTAGAAAAGTTTACTACCTTTGCAGTCCCGTTTGAAACGAACGGGATTTTTTACGGCTCATTGACAATATTGAAAGACTAAAAGTACAAGCAAGTACCGGAA
>CAMZCW010000126.1 GCA_947305045.1 uncultured Bacteroidales bacterium
TGAAGGTGGCGTAAATCATCTTGGATTCCACCTTGTTCACCGTGGCCAGGGCGCCCTTCTCTTCCAGGTAGAAGATGGACGAAGCCCCGCCCAGTGCGTCAAAGCGGGTGAGGGCCGTGGTGGAGTCAAAATAGGCTACCATCTCCGTGCCACGGATTTGGTCATAACTGTGCGGATCCTCCTGGATGGTGATGAAAGCGTTGGCCAGCAGATGGGCCTTTTGCATCTGCTTGTCCTTAATCACCATGTAAATGCTGTCGGCCGTGTATTGCCGGTTGCCCTCGTTGTAGAAAATGGGATTCTGGTACAGGCGTACCAGGGAATCCATGTCCGAGTAGATGAGGGAGTCGGAGGACATTTGCATGTCCCGGCGGAACATGCGGACATGCCTGGAGCCCCAGATAAAGTTGATTTTGGTGGTGTCCTTGGGCGGCGGAAGGCTGTCCACGGGTGTTTGTACCGCCAAAGTGTCAGTCGGAGGCAAGCTGGGCATCTCAGGCACGGCCAGGGAGTCTGCTACGGCTGCCAGGGAATCGGCAGGGGCCCTTAAGCTGTCCACGGGGGCCGTCAATGTGTCCGCAGGTGCGGGTGGAGAAGTCAGGGTATCCGCCGGAGGGACGACGGGTTTGGCGGCCGGCTTGTCTGCCGCTTTGCCCGTCGGCTTGTCTGCCGGTTTATCGGCCGGTTTCCCGCTCTTTTGGCCCTGTGCCTGGGGAGGTGGCGGACGGTTCGGGTCGCTCTGGGCGGCTTCCTCAGCGGCTTTGGCTGCTGCTGCCGCCGCTGCTTCCGCGGCCTTTCTGCGGTACTCCATCACCGGGTCGCCGGCAATGTCCGAGAGGCGCTTCTGGGCATCCTTTTCCCATTCCTGGGGGATGTCGCACTTCCGTATGCCCCGCAGGAGCAGCAAGTCACTGCCCAGATACAGGGTATCCCGCCTGCCTTTTTCCTCGCTGACAGACATGATGGCCGGCTCCCGCGTCATCCGAATCTGTGACAGGCTATCCGTGTATTGGAACTTGCCGGCCAGCGCAAAGACGTTCCGCGTGGTATCCATGAGTTCCACATGCCCCAGCAAATCCGCATCATTGATGTCCCTATAGTAATACAGGGAGTCCGACCAGGTCTCCTGGTCACGGGTGAGCACGTGTACGTTGCGGCGGAAGAAAAAGAGTTCGCGGCTGCGGTCGTACCAGCCGTCGTTGGCGCTCAGCATCTTATCGTCCTGCCACATGTCCGTGGCAAAGCCAAAGTAAGCAGTGGAAAGGTCGCTGCGGTACTCCAGGCGGGAGGTTTTTACAAAGGTGGTGTCCAGATACATGTTCACCTGGTCGTTGAACACGAACAGGTGGGCCTTGGAGTCATAGGTTCCGTACAGGCTCTCGATGATTTGCCCGTCTTTGTCGCGCATGGCGCCGCCGTCCTGGAAAATGGCCACGGAGTCCTTGGTATTGTAGTCCAGATAGCGCGTACGGAGGGTATTGTTGTCTTTGTCTTCCAGCTGCACCAGGCTGCCACGGAACTTGGCCATATTGTCGTCCACCACATATTGCAGGGTCTCGCTGCTGAGCTGCGTCTGGTCCTGGATAATGCGCACATGACCCATCGCGTCGATAATATTGGTGTTGACGTTCCAAAGTGCAGTGTCACACAGCAGGTAGGTGTCGTTGTGCAGGAAACGGGCCGGGCCGATGACCTTCCGGTAGCTCTGGCCGTCTTTTTCTTCGATGAGTTGGGCGCTTTGGGCGCTGATCAGGTGCACTTTTCCGTCGTCCTTTTTCTGCTCCTGGGCATATAGCGGCGCCCCGGCAGCCAGGGCCGACAGCAAGCAGCAGACGATATGAACGAGTCTCCTGTACACTATTTACGGGCATTCCACACTTCGCGGCTGAACTCACATTCGTGGAAGAGCGGGTCGATGATAATGTAGGTGTCTTTCACCTTCCTGGCAAGGAAGGCGTCCACGGCCTCCTTCTGCTTGATTTCCTTCACCTTGTCCAGGATCTGGGTATAGTCGTGCTCGAAAGTGGCGGTGTGGGCCGGTACAATCTTGTCTATCTTAATCACCTTGTACACCAGATTGCCGGTCCTGCCCTGCAGGTAGCCTTCGTTGTCCTGCGACTCCACGGGTTCGGAGATTTCGCCCACCTTCAGGTCTTTGATGGCGGCATAATCGGCCGGTTTAAGCTGGTCTATCTCAAAGTAGGCGGAGCCGGTGGCCGGATCTGCCATCTGACCGCCGTTGGTGCGGGTGGCCGGGTCCTCGGAGAAGAAGCGGGCCGCCATGGTGAAGGTGATTTCCTCCTCCAGGATTTTGCCGCGCAGGCTGTCCAGTTTGTGGAAGGCTTTTTCACGGTCCTCTGCGGTATATTGCGGTTTAATGAGGATGTGGCGGGCGTTGAACATATCGCCTTTCTTTTCAATGACTTCAATGATGTGGAAGCCGTCCGGGGTTTCTACAATCTGGGAGATGGTGCCGGGACGCAGGGACATGGCGGCATCCGAGAAGGCGGGCCAGAAGATGGATTTGGAAGCCAGACCCAGTTCGCCTCCCCGACGGGCACTGCCGGGGTCCTCGGAGTAAATACGGGCAAGGGTGGAGAACTTTTCCCCGTTCATGATACGCTCCCGCAGGCTCAGAAGCTTCTCCTTTACGGCCATGGCCGCCGCTTCGCGGTCCGGGTACAGGCAAATCTGGCTCAGCTGATACTTCACGGGGACCACCGGGAGGTCTTCCGGGTCTGTGGCGTCCATGTACTGTTTGACATCGTGCGGGGTCACTTCCGGCATTTTACCGGCAATCTCCATGCGCTCCTGTTCCGTAAGGCTTTGTTCCTCAAGGGCTTTCTGCCATTCCTGGCGCAGTTTGTAAAGCGGCTTTCCAAAGTATTTCTCCATTTCCTCGTCACCGCCCAGTTGCGTGCGGAACCAGTCAATGCGTTGCGCCAGGTTGCCCTGCACCATGTCGTTGTTTACGCTGAGCGAGTCAATGCGGGCCTGCATCAGGAAAATCTTGGCGTCCAGCATGTGCTCCAGCACTTCACAGCGAAGGTCCCGGTCCGAACCGGCGCCACTGGCGCGCATTTGCTGCACTTCGGCCTCTATATCCGACAAGAGGATGGTCTCTCCACCCACCACGGCAACGGTTTTGTCAACGACGCCCTTGTATTTTTGGGCACTGAGCGTAAGGCATACCAGCAAGGCGGCGGATGACAGGAGAATATGTTTCATAATCAATAAATTACTAATTTTTTGTTTTTGCGGGCATTCTGCAATACATCCTGCTCCAACTGCATTTCCAGCTCATGTTTGCGCGCGCTCAGAATGAGGTCACGGATGCGGGGGATGCAGTATTCCAGCGGTGCAGTGCGGCCTTCCGGAATCATGTCCACCAGGCAGGCCAGGTGCAAGACGTTGTTCTCGTCGGTCCACTCTACGAACTGACCTTTCAGGGAGGTCATCATCTTGCCGTAGTCCATACCCAGGTCCTGCGCCAGAAGAAGGGCATCCTGCCAGGCATGGGCGGCATCCACATACCGGATAGCGCTGGTGGCCGACAGGTTGGCGGCCTCTGCGACGCTTTGCTCGTCGTCAGAGGAAATGAGGGCGCGCAGGGTGCTCAGGTTTTTGGAACCGGCGGGAAGGATAAGGTAGCGCGCTTTCACAATGGGACGTTCCAGGCTGAACTTGCCCGGATGGGCATTGTAATACCGGACCATTTCTTCGTCGGTGACCAGGGTGTCCAGCCGCTGCTCGATGTAGCGCTGCTCGTAACGGAATTTAAGGAGCGTGCGGCGGTAGTCTTCCAGTTCTGCCGATACGTCTTTCTCCGCCTCCGAAAGCTGTTCTTCCGCCATGTCCAGCAGGAGGAGGTCCTCCGCCCAGGCGTTGATATACTGGTGTGCCAGGTTGATGCTGTCTTCCCGCGAAACACCGGTAGGAATATAGCTTTCCAGCTGCTCGCGGTGCAGTTTGTGCGAGCCGGCACGGGCTACCACTTCTCCGCGAAGGAGTTCGCTGGCGGTATCCGCAAGGGTGGTGGCTACCTTGCAGGAGGTGGCCGCCATCAGAAAAGCCGCTATGTACACGTACTTGCGCATGTATCCTGCAAAGATACTAAATTTCTTCCATTAATAGCTTCAACAAACGGGCCAAAACGGCGCGTACCTCTTTTGGGGAGGCCGTGGTGTGGTTGGTCATGATGGAGAGGATAATC
This sequence comes from uncultured Bacteroidales bacterium, assembly GCA_947305045.1. The sequence goes on from CAMZCW010000126.1 coordinate 4,214, forward strand.
CCGGGCGCCCCGTCCGGAGCCAGGATATAACCGGAGTAGCAGAGGACACCGTCCATGGAACCACTCTTGATGCGGATGCGCTCGCGGCCGTCCAGATTAGGCAGGAGCGCGACCAGGGTGCCTTCTCCCGGGTGGGGAAGGGAGGAGAGGAAGGGCTCGAATGCGGGACTTTGCTGCATGGCCTGCAGGAAGTCCACCATCCATTGAGGCGATACGTAGTTCATGCGGGACAGGCCGCAGCCATCCACCTGACGCACGCCTTCCGGGTCCATGCCCAGATCGGTAAGTACTTGACGCTGAGCTACCAGGCAGCTGTCCGACAGGGCCACTCCGGTACGGTCTTCGCCCATGGCGCGGAACAGCGCCTCTGCGTAGAAGTTGTCGCTGCGCACATTGGTGATGCGGGCAATGTCGGCTATCGGGGCCGACACGGTCTCGCCCAGTACGGTGGGCGTTTGGGCTTTTTCTTCGGAGACGAAGCTGCTGCTGCGGATGTACCCGCTGCGGTCAATATCGGCATAACCGCCGGTGACCTCCCAGCCGCTCTCCTGCAGGTTTTTCCAGAAATAGCAGGCGCAGGTGAGGGCCCCGAACTTGTTGGCAAAATGCTCGGTCTTGGGCTTGCGGTCCGTGGCGAAGGATCCGCGGAGCTCCGCATACGGGGCCAGGTCCGTGGTGTACAGGTACAGGCTGTTGCCCGTGCCGGCAGGTCCGGTCAGGCTGAAGTTCTGAAAATGCAGCCAGGGGGTCTGGGGATAGGTTTGCTGCACCACGACGGGCTCTCCGGCCGCCGCCGCACGCACGTCGAAGTCAATGGTGTTGGCGTAGAAACTGAGCGCATTGGTTCCGGTTCCGTAATACGTGCCGATATCGTCGTATCCCCAGGTACGGTGCTCCAGGTTTCCCTCGAAGGCGCTGCCGTCCCCGATGATCCGGCCGTGGATGGCACCGATGCCGGCCTCTTTGAGAAGCGTCTTCCATTGCCGGAAAAGCTGGGCGTTCTCCGTAGCAATGCTGTCTCTGGCTCCCAGGGTTGGGTCTCCATGGCCGATGATATACACGTCCCCTTCCAGCACGCCGTCCTGAATGATGCCGGTGTAGCCAAGCTCCGTGTGGAAGCGTGCGTCCGCACCAAAATAGTGGAGCGCCGTGCCGGTGGTGATCAGCTTCATATTGGAGGCTGGTACCAGCCGCTGGCCCGGGTTCAGGCTGGCCAGGGTGCGCCCGTCCCGGTGTACGGCCAGGACGCCCCACACGGCGTCTTTGAGGGCGCCGTTGTGGGACTGGCGGTTCACATATTGCTGTGCAGGCGTTTGTGCGCCGGCGTGTAGAAGGACCAGGAGGCCCCCAAGGAAGGCTGCTATCTTTTTCATCAGCGTAGCGTATATTCTGTCAGCCGGCCGTTTTTCCAGCGCATGTCCACGGTCTGGCCGGTGCGGGTTCGGAGGCCTTTTACCCAGCCTTCGGGCCAGGCTTTGGGCAGGGCGGGGAGGGGTGTTACCCGGTCCGGAGTGGACTGCAGGAGCATTTCTGCCACACCGGCGGTGCCGCCAAAGTTTCCGTCTATCTGGAACGGAGGATGGGCATCCAGGAGGTTGGGGTAGGTCCCTCCGCCCCGGCGGGCGTCCTCTCCGGTGTATCCGTCCGGACTCACATAGCGGAGCAGGCGACGGTACATGCGGTAGGCATTTTCTGCGTCGTGGAGTCGGGCATAGAGGTTCACCCGCCAGCCACAGCTCCAGCCGGTGGTTTCAAAACCTTTGATTTCCAGGGTTTTGAGGGCAGCTTGGGCCAGGGGTGTTCCGGCTTCTATCTGATGACCGGGGTACACGCCAATCAGGTGGGACTGGTGGCGGTGTCCGGGGTCGGGTTCTTTCCAGTCATGATACCATTCCTGGAGGGCCCCGTTCTGGCCCACATGGTAGCCGCGCAGGCGGGGGATGGCGGCATCGGCCTGCTTAAAAAAGGTGGTGTCTCCAAGCTCACGGGCGGCTGCGGCGGCATCGGTGAGGCATTCCCGGATAATGGCCAGGTCTGCCGTGACACCGTAGGCGCTTTGGCCCAGATAGCCGTCCGGCGTCCAGTACCAATTTTCCGGCGAGGTGCCGGGCGAGGTGATGAGCTCCCCGTTTTTCTCGGTGAGGATGCCCAGGCAGAACTGTGCCGCCCCTTTGAGCACGGGATAGTCCCGCCGGAGCGCTTCCCGGTCCCGGGTGAACAGCCAGTGCTCCCAGATATGGGTGCTCAGCCAGGCGCCGCCCAGGTTCCAGTTGGCCCAGGACGGGTCTCCGCCGCCTTCTCCCACGGGGCAGGTCATGGCCCAGATGTCGCTGTTGTGGGCCTCGCACCAGCCTTCCTGTACCCCATAGTAGTTTCGGGCGGTCTGTGTGCCATTGCGGGACAGGTTATGCAGGAAGCCCAGCAGGGAGGCATGCAGTTCCGGCAGGGCGGTGCTTTCCGCCAGCCAGTAGTTTTCTTCCAGGTTGATGTTGGTGGTGTAGTTGCTGCTCCACGGCGGGGTGAGG
>CAMZCW010000127.1 GCA_947305045.1 uncultured Bacteroidales bacterium
GTTTCTGGCATCGCTTCGGACGGAGATGGCAAGGACCAGCTTCTTGTTGACATAGCGAAGTATGTGACGCCAGTCAATTCTGTCATTCGAGAGAACGCGATAGAACATGTCTTTGTGACAATCAAAGAGAGACTGCAGCGAACTGCCGACATATAATACTTTTGACAGTATAGTCGTAATGGTTAATTATGACCCGGAATATCCTCTGTCTGATGAAGAGGTTTCCAAACTGGAACATTTCATCGCCAGCTACGAGCCATGGCGAAGAACGGAATGCGGACTTTGTCCGATGTCGGACCTCGGTAAGAGGGTGGAGGTCCAGATTGTTGCCAGCCGCGACTGAATTCGCTGCGGTATAAATGGACTGATACTCCTCCGCTCGCTCCGGGCGGCCAATTTGTACAATATCAAAGTCTTTGTGTGATTTCGTGGAACACTGTGGACTTTTCAGCAATTTCCTGCATAAATCACAGCGCAAAAGTAATACATTTTGGTAAACTGTCAAAATTTTGGCAAAAATTATATGGTACTTGATAAGATTTGCTAAATACCTTATTACAAGTAATTTAATGTTTTGTAATGGTGCTATATCAATTGTGGTGATAGGGTGATATCAAGTGGTAATTATTAGTGTATTGGCACACGTAGAATGTTATCGGAGAGGGCATTTCGGTAACTTTTTTGAAAAATGTGCCAAAATTTTGGCACACGCTGTCACACGTGTGCCAAATCGTGTGCCAAATCGGCTCAAATTTGACAATATCCCAAACGAATAATAGCAAACGGAAACAAACGGAATAAGGTTTGTAATTACCTTAATTTCAGTTTGTTTCCGTTAGATTTCGTTGATTTCAGTACCTTTTTGAGTACCAATATTTATTTCCCGATGCAAGATTTTGAGAGGTGAAGGATTTATGGAGAAAGTATTTGTCCATGAAACGTAGTCTGCTTGCTGCCGTAATTCTTCTATTGTCTGTCTGCGCTTGCCAGAAACAGGGAGGGTGCTACTTCCCTCCTGTCAAATATCTCTATGCCGGGGGGCAGGGGGACAATCAATTCCAGATGTGGATTTGGATCTACGAAAACGAAGCGGAACCCGCCCTGGTACGCTCCGGAATGTGCCGATACATTGACAACCAGCATGTGGATACCGACGAGGAGCGCCTTGCCTGTCATTTCACAGAAAGCGGTTTCACCCTGGCCGATCCCGGTACCGGAAAAGTCCTGTATACTGCAACGTACGTAGAAAGGGAAGGCTGGCCGAAAGGCCATATTGTCCGTATCTCCTGGAACCACTCACCCGGCATCACCTGGGATACCTACGCAAAAGAAAAGGGGTGGCTACAGGAAATGAATCTCCAGGTGCAAATCTGCGAAGGAGACGATATTGTCTATTGACCGGCTTTTCGTCCTCCGCAAAAAACCTTCCACAGTTGCGCGGAGGGCTTTTTTATTCTGTCACGGGGCGGATTAACAGGCCTCGGTCGCGGTCGCTGTTGTCTGTGTAAATAAAGCCGGAATAGAAGTACATGCGCCAGGCTTCGCCCGGGTATACCGTATAGAGGGAAGAGGACCAGTAGCTCCCGCGCTCCGCCTCGTTTAGATTGGAGCCGTATCTGTAACCTACGGCGGGAAGGAAGATACTGTTCCCGTTGGAGGCTGTTACCAATTGGCCCTTTACGCCATTCTGTATTCTCCAGCTTGAAGAGCATTGGGTGCGGAGAGCCTCCCATTCCTCTTCTGTGGGCATTCTCCATTTGCCGCCCAATGTTGCCCTGGCTGCATCATCCGACAAATCCAAGACGGTCCTGTGATCAATAGGACCATAAGTGGTGGTTGTATTATACTTTGTGAACTCTTCACCATTCCCAAACTTGTACGTTGCCCACGAATAACTGCTTTTGGGCTCTGTCTCTCCCCAGGCATAGTAATCACCAGCATCCTCTGGATTGGCACAGAGACCATCGGCGGAAAGGTTGGATTTGGCCCAATACAAAGTATAGGCGGTTCCATCCTCCCGGATCACTACTACGCCAAGGTCAACGGCGCCTTCCGGACAGTGGACTTCTTTGGTGGTGAAAGACTTTACGGCTCCAAAATTAATGTCCACTCCATACTGGTCGTATGACTTGTAATAATAGGTAGTGCTGGACTCCAGGCCGATAACCGTAAAGCCAAACATATTGTTCTTATCCACCCATTTTGCCCTTATCTTTTGTCCGTTTTCAAATGATGGATCCTTATCATACATAATACCCACCATCGTATTCCCCACCTTTTGCGGAGAAATGTTAAGGTAGCCCGTGAGTGTGGCAGAATGTTCTGTTATATCCAAGGCCTCGCCGGTAGTAGTAAGGCCCTCCGGATCTTTCTGCTCTGGAGTACAGGCTGCGCCGGAAAACAACAGCGCAAAAGCCAACAATATGGACAGGTAATTCTTCAATAATTATTGATGAATCTTGTTCTGGAAGCGGGCTTTGTTCATCCGTTTGGCCAGCTCGTAGCCCAGGCTCTCCATGCCGTCGCCCATTAGATTGATAAACGAGCCATATCGCCCTCCGGCGCCTTTGAGGGTAAGGATCACCGCATTCTGACCTTCGGGGGTTTCTATGGTTACATCGGCCACGGCGTCACCTTGTTTGGACACCTGGCGGAGGATTAGGGTAACCAGATAGTCCCGCCCTTCCGTGATGGAGGAGAAATAGACATTCTGAAAACTGCGGTTGAAGCGGTTGTTGGCGCCTTCCACGCAGCGTTCCACCAGGGCGGGGACGCTGGTCGCCAATTCTGGGGACACATTCAGCCAGTCGGCATAAGAGAGCCCGTTATAGGTGGCATTATCGGCAATAATCTTTACTCCCAGGACCGTGTTTTCCGGGATCCGGATGCCGTTCCATTCGGCCACCGTCCTCACGGAACCATACCGGCCAAAGTATATCTTACCGTTTTGGGCAAAAGCGGTAAGGCCGATAAAAAGGGCTGCGAGTATGGACAGGCCGGTTCTCATGTTCTATTCGTACTGCAGTTTAACCACCTTGATGTATTCGCCCACCAGGCCGTAGGCGCCGTTCTGGGAATCGGCAATCAGAAGCAGGGTCTGCGTGCCGTCCGGGAGCACCGGGCCCAGGCACATGCCTTCAAAGTTGGCCAGGTTCAGGGCGCTGGTCCGGAAACTGAGCAGCAGCTTCTTTTCCAGCACGGGCGCCTTGCAGCGGACCGGGTCCACCTCATAGATGGCAGCCGCCGTGAAAGAGTCCGTCAAAAGCGTTCCCAGGCCGCCCTGTGGAACATAGACTTCGCGTTCCAGGACCAGGAGCCGTCCGTCGTCCAGCGCGGTAATGGCCGGAATGCCAAACACATAGGCCCGGGCCGATGAAATGGCCGATTGTTCCACGGCCGGCGGTTCCGCAGCATAGAGGAACTGCTGGGCGGATTCCAGGGTTTCGGCCGAAAAGCTCTGGAAACGGTAGAGTGAATCGGCAATCAAGGGCACCTCCGTGGTGGTCCAGAAGAGGCCGGTGGCCTCATTATAGGCCAACGCCTCAAAACCCCGGTTGGGGGTGATATAGGAAAGCCCAAACTCCTCCGGCACAGCCAGTGAAGCCCCTGTAGGCTTGCCGGAAAGATTGTATTCCCGGATGGTCTGGGTGCCCTCCGACGCCACAAACAGCGTATGGCGTCCGGAGGCGTATACTATATCCTCGTTGTCCAATCCCTTTTCTCCGGAATCATTGGCCTTGAGGCTTGTTGCCAGTACGCTCTCCAGATACCCCAGCGAATCCACTTGCACCACAAAGGACTGGATGCCGCCGCCGCGGACTTTGTCGTCCACTACAACAAACTGCTTGCCCTGGACAAAGGAAATTCCGGAATACTGCCCTGCGGGAATGCTCAGCGGGGTTTGCGGCATTTCCGTAAGCCGGATGGGGCGGGGCGCATCCTGCCCCCGCGCACATCCGCTCATGAAAAAGAGCGTTAGCAGAACCCAAAACCACTTATTCATTTTTTACGCAGGAATAAAAGTCCCAAAGCCGTGAATCCTGCATTCAAAAGCAGCAGCTCATAGCTGAAATGGTAGCCGCCGAACCAGGCCTCCGAATTCAAATCCAGCACCAGGCACAGCGCCGGCGCCAGCACGCACACAAGCGGCACCCAGCGGTCCCGGACGGCCTTTTTGCTCAAAATCCCAAAGAAGAAAAGTCCCAGCAGCGGGCCATAAGTGTAGCTGGCCAGCCGGTACACCGCGTCAATGGTGGAGGTGGAATTGAGCACGCTGAAAACAATGATACACACTGCCATCAGTACGGCCATCCCCACGTGCACCCATCGGCGCAGCCTGTCCGAATCGGCCCGTTTGAGCCCGCCCAGGATGTCCACGGTGAAGGACGTCGTGAGCGCGGTAAGGGCCGATCCCCCGGCCGGGAAACCGGCGGCAATGAGCCCCACCACAAACAGCACTCCCACGATGGGCGGCAGGAAGGACGAGCAGGCCACTTCCGGGAACAGAGCGTCCCCCTTGGCGTCAATGCCGTGAAGGGCCGCAAACTGATACAGGTATACGCCCAGAATAAGGAACAGGGCAATGGCAACAATTTGCAACACGCTGGAAACCAAAAGGTTCTTCTGGGAGTCCTTCACATTTTTGCAGGCCAGTGTGCGCTGCATCATGTCCTGGTCCAGGCCTGTTGTGGCAATCACCGTGAACAGGCCGCCCAGCAGCTGCTTGAAGAAAAACTGCGGGTGGTTCACATCGTCAAACCAGAACACCCGGGCCATGGATTTGTCAAAGACGCCCACTTCCCGGCCGATGAGTACCAGGCACAGCACCACGGTAAAGAGCATGCAGACGGTTTTAATCATGTCCACCCAAATGACGGACTTCACTCCGCCCCGGAAGGTGTATATCCATATGAGGAACACAGCCACCACCACAGTAACCCAGAACGGAACGCCCAGGCCCTGGAACAGCAGCAGCTGCAGCGTGGCGCACAGCAGGAAGAAGCGCACCGACGCCCCCAGCATCTTGGAAATGAAGAAGAACCAGGCGCCGGTCTTATAGGAGGAAAGGCCGAAACGCTGCTCCAGATACTGGTAAATGGACACCACCCCCAACTTGAAATACAGCGGCGTGAGCACAAAAGCTATGACCAGATATCCAAGGAAAAAGCCCAGGCACATCTGCAGGTAGCCGAATCCGGCCGATGCCACCATGCCCGGCACGGACACGAAGGTAACCCCCGAGAAACAGGAGCCTATCATGGCCAGCGCCACCATCCACCAGCTGGTGGACCGGGTTGCATAGAAGTCCTTGTTCTTGCTCATTTTATACTGTCTTTGAAGGCGCGGCCCACCGGAAGCGGGTCCTTCACGCCCATCAGCCGCACCTGGGTGAGGGACTTGGATTCAATCCGCCACACCGGTACAATATAGGACCGGTGAATCCGGAGGAATTTCCCTTCCGGAAGCAGCTCCATCACCTTTTTGAGGGTAATCTGGGAAACGATGTCCTCCTGGTGGTCCAGGTGAACGCAGGAGTAGTTATTGCGGGATTCAATGTACTGGATGGACGAAAGAGGTACCCGCACGGTCTTGTAGTCGCTCTTGAGCTCAATATCTTCATCGGCTACGGCATCAAAACTGCGCTTGTACAGCGACGAGCGGGCGTTGTCCATGGCGGCCGATACCTCGCGCGAGGCCGACAGTTCCTTGATGCGGGAGCTGAAGACCCCCACCAGGAGGCCAATGGTCACATCGGCCAACAACAGCACCCACATGGCCCGCTGATGCAGCTCCAGGCGTCCGGAAACCGTATCGGCATCCCGCGGGAAGTCCACGGGCGTCCAGGACATGAGGAAGGTGACGGCGCCCACCAGGAACAGGATGCCCAGCGCCGTGAGTATGCCTTTGGCGCCCTTCAGGAGCATGGGCCCCAGGGCTTCCCTGCACAGGAAATACACGCCGTACAACCACCCGGCGTATCCCAGGATATACCCGGGATGCCACTGGGCCCATTCCCCGATGGGAAAAAGGAACATCATCCCCGGCAGCACAAGGATGCAGAAGATGATGTCTACCACCCGTCCGCTGTTCACGGCCGACGGAGTTTAAAATTCGTAACCGGCAAACTCCACGTCGCGGGCGGCGCGGGCCTTCCACTCATCGCTGGCAAAGGCGTTGGCCAGGTTGTCCTTCACGCCCTGGGCGTCTCCCTGACGGGCGGCGATGATGGCCTTCAGGTACTGCACGCGGGTGTCCTTGCAGTGGACGGCGGCGGCAGCCTTGTCCAGCTGGTCCGTAAGGATGTAGGCCAGCACGGTGTTGTTGCAGCAGCCCTTCTTGTCCTTGAGGGACTCCACAGCCTCATCATAACGTCCGGTGAGGAGCTGGACGATACCCAGGTTGGCCTTGGCATCGGCATTGCCGGCGGCCTGACGGAAGTAGGTCTCGGCGGTCTCCAGATCATTGTTACGGAGGGCCAGCACGCCCTTGGCGTTGAGCACATCGGCATCATTGGCCTTTACCTTGGCAAGGGCCTGCTCCGCCTGGGCGCCCTTACCCTCATTCAGGTAAGTGACGGCCAGGTTGTACTGGGCGCGGTCGCTGCCATAGCGTTCCACGGCCTTCTTGTAGATGTTCTCCTTCTTGGCGTTGTCTTTCACTACGGAGGCAGCACGGAGGAGGGCTTCCTCGTCCAGGATATCGGCATTCTGGTCCAACAGTTCCAGGAGCTCCTC
>CAMZCW010000128.1 GCA_947305045.1 uncultured Bacteroidales bacterium
CCTGAGCTGCAAAGTGGTGGCCGTAGAAGGGAACGAGGTGGTGTACCAGACGCCGGAAGGGGAAACTTGCCGTGTGCAGGGAGACAAAATCCTCGTTTCTGTTGGCCGCAGGGCCCGTCTGCAGGGCATCGGCCTGGAAAATATAGGGGTAGAATTTGCCCTGAATCCTGCCGGCCGTCCTTATGGCATCCAGGTGGATGACCGGATGCGCACCAGCGTGCCCGGCGTATATGCCGCCGGTGATGTCACCGGCTTCTCCATGCTGGCCCATACCGCCAGCCGGGAAGGGGAGGTGGCTGTGAACACCATCCTGGGCATTGCCGACCAAATGCACTACAATGCCGTTCCGGGCGTGGTGTACACCAACCCGGAGGTGGCGGGCGTGGGCGCGTTGGAAGGGGCCCGCGTGGTGTCGCTCCCCATGGCTTTTTCCGGCCGCTTTGTGGCGGAGAACGAGCGCGGAGAAGGGCTGTGCAAGGTGGTGCTGGACGCAGAGAATCGGGTGATAGGGGTACACATGCTGGGCAATCCGGCATCGGAACTCATTCATGGCGCGGCCATTGCCATTGAGCAGCACATGAGCGTAGAGCAACTGGAGCGGGTGATTTTCCCGCATCCCACTGTGTCTGAAATTCTGAAGGAAGCCGTAGCCCGGGCTTAGTCCAGGCGCAGCGTGGCATCGGCCGACTGCGTAACGGCCTCCCGGTGCGAGATAAATAACAGGGTCTTTTTTCCGTGATAACGGCTGTGGAGGTTCTCCAGCAGCCGTTTTTCCGTTTCCGGATCCAGGGACGAGGTACTCTCGTCCAGGATGAGTACGCCGCCGGGACGCAGCAGGGCGCGTGCGATGGCGATACGCTGGGCCTGGCCCTCGCTGAGGCCGCTGCCTACCTCGCCACAAGGCGTTTCCAGCCCCTGGGGCAGGTCCCGGACAAACTGGGCCATGGCGGTGTCAAGGGCCTGGCGGAGGTCTTCTTCCGTAGCGTTGGGCGCAGCCAGAAGGAGGTTGGTCCGGATGGTGCCGCTCAGAAGGGAATTCCCTTGCGGGATGTACATGAAATTGCCCCTTAACGCACTCCCGGCAGGGATATCGTCAATGGTAATTTGGCCTTCCGTGGGCTTCAGCAGCCCCAGGATAAGGCGGATAAGGGTGCTTTTCCCAATGCCGGTAGGGCCGGCGATGGCGGTCATCTGACCGGCGGGGAAGGTATAGGAAAAGTCCTTGAGGACGGGCTCCGAGACGCCCGGATAGCTGTACGTCACGTGGGAGAGGGTGATGGTGGGGGCTCCCGCAAGCATCACCGGTTCTTCCAGCGGTTCCGGCTCCAGCTCCTGGAGGTCCATCAGGCGCTCCACCGAGGTGAGGGCGGTGATGAAGGCGGGAATCTGACGGCCGAAATCGGCAATGGGACGTTGTACCCGGCCAACGAGTTGCAGGAAGGCGGTCATGGTACCGTAGGTGACGGTGCCCGCACGGATGCCGAAGACGCCCCAAAGGAAGGCGGCGGCGTGGCCGGCCTGGAAGCCCAGGAACATGAGTCCGCGCGCTACTGCGTTGTAATTGAGGCGTTTGCGGGTGTTATCCTCTACATCGGCCTGGAGCCAGCCGAATTTTTCCAGCACACGCTCCACGTTGGTGAGGGTGAGGACCAGCACCCGGTGCTGCAGGCTTTCCTGCATGAGCTGCTGGAGTTCGCTCTCACGGGCGCGGATCTTGGCCATGAGCTCCCTGAGTTGCCGGAAGAATAGCTTGGAACCCATCACGGCGGTGCCCATCAGGATGATGAGCACCCACAGCAGGCTGGGGGCCAGGAAAAGCAGGTACGCGCTGGCGGCAAGGAGCTGGATAACCGTTACCATGAGGCCGGGTATGCGGTCGCAGATGAGTTCCGCCACCACGCGGATATCTTCTTCCAGGCGGTTTACGGTGTCCCCGGAGAGGAAGCGCTCGCGGCCGTCCCATCGGCTTTTCATCACATGGCCGAAGAGGTCCTTGCGCAGGATATTCTGCGTTCTCACCTGGTTGTAGGCGTTCCACCAGTTGGCAAAAAGGGAGGTGCCAATTTGCAGCACCAGGATGCCGATAAAGATGCCTACGGCAGGTCCCAGCTGGGCCGGACTTTCTCCGGTGACAATGTCTACCAGCCGTTTGCTGTAAAAGACGAAGGCCAGCGATATGGCCGCTCCCACGGCGCCCACCGCCACGGTAACGGCTACCCGCCACCTTACGGGACGGGAGAGAGACCAGATGGTTTGGATGCAGGCCTTGAAACTCTTCATCTCAGGCCTCTAAGACGCCTTCGTTCAGCCAGGTGGCGGTGAGCTTTTCAACATCGGCCGCGGCCTGCTCCTGGCTTACTTCGTATTTGTCCAGCAGCAGGTTCACCAGGTCCTCCTGGGTAAAGTCCTTGCCTTCTACGGCTTTCCAAAGGTAAGCGGCGCTCTCGTTGAGGGAGAGCATCTTGTTAAAGTTCACCTGGGCCAGGCCTTCGCCCACCACAATGTATTCTCCGCAGATGGAGCGCAGGATGAATCCTTCTTTGATTTTCATAGGGGTAATCTTCTATAGATGGCTAAAATGTATCTTCTAAAGGGTTTCAGGGTGGTTCGCCAAAGACGTCCGTCGCCGGGTTTGTGTTCTTTGCCGTTCCGGACAATCGCTACTACCGTTCCCAGGACATCGTCCGTGGTACAGCTTTCCGTACCAGCTACATTGCCGTCGCCCATGAGGGTAAGCCGTTTCCCGTCTTTGCAGATGCAGCGGTGGAGCACATAGCGGCCGTTCAGGCGGACCAGCAACATGTCACCCACTTGGACATCGGCCATTTTGTGCAGCCGGACGGCGTCTTTCCCACCGCGGATGAAGGGGAGCATGCTGTTCCCGAGGGGCGTAAACGTGACGTCACGTCCTTCCAGCATCAGTGCTGCGGCTTCTTCCAGCAGGATCTCGTTGGCGACGGTACGTTTATCCATGGACGGTTTTATAGCAAAGTTCTGCGGCATCCTGATCCGGCAGGCAGTCCAGTACATAGCAGGGGAGGATGCCCACCAGGCCTTCCAGGGTGCTGTGCCAGCCTTCTGCCAGGCGCTTGAACGGGCGGAAACTGGAGGAAGACGCCATCAGGGAGGCATAGGCTTGCACAGGAGGCAGTTTTTCTATCTTGTTGAAGGGCGCCTGGCGGATGCGTACCACAGCTCCGGCCGGAAAGTCCAGGTTCTTGTAACAGGGCGTTTTCCCGCTCCACGGGGAACCGAATACGCGGGCGGTTCCGTCCGGCATCAGGCGTAGGATGGGATTGTCATCGTTCAGGAGCAGGGTGCCCGGTATATGCTTGAGCCACAGGCTGCTGTGGGTACTTTTCCCGGTCCCGCTCTTCCCCAGGAACAGGTAGCCTTTTCCGTCATTCACTACCACGGATGAGTGCATTTCCAGTGCGCCATGGCAGGCCGATGAAAAGGCGTACAGCAGCATGAGCGCGTTGTTGATGGCGAAGGAAGCATCGCCTTCCAGGAGCAGGAGCTGCGCCTGGGTGAAACTTTCATCGGAACAAAGTTCGGATGCGACCGGTTTGCCGGGCAGGGGACGCACGCGGAAGCGGTACCGGCCGTCCTGCAACTTGTCAATGGCGATTTCCGGAAAGCCAGGACCGTCGTCCGTGCAGAAAACAGGCGTGGCGCTTGCTATAGGCAGGCTGCGGACCAGTTCCAGGGTGAAAAGCAACTCGCTGACTTTTTCGCAACGGAAAGGCGCCAGGTTGGCCAGGTCCGTAACGGGCCCCTTTATGCAGAAACAAAGGCCGGCAACCTTATAGTATGAGCATTCTCCTTGCATATTCATGTACAAAACTACAATTTTTTCGCCTTAGAATCAATAGCTTTCTGAAACATTTCCACCAATTGCGCCACGGATTTGCGAATGTCGTACTCTTCCATGTGTTTGACGTATTTCTTGCCCATTTCCCAACGCTCCCTGGGGTGGGAGAGCCAGTAGTCAATACGGTGGGCAAGGGCTTCCGGATTCTGCTCCGGGAACACACTGCGGCGGTCCAGCGCAAACTGGGAGGTGCCGCTGTATCGGCCCTGCGCAATCACGGGAACGGCGCCCTGCTGCATGGCTTCCATGATGGAGAGGCCTTCTACTTCAATGGTAGCACAGTGTATGCAGAGGTCCGCCTTTGCAGCCAGCCGGCGCAGACCCTCACGGTCTTCAAAGGTAAAGAGGGGTTCGTAGGCCAGGACACCGTCCATGTACAGTTTGCGGGCCATCCGTTTGATTTTTCGGGCGGTGGGACCCTGGCCGGCAAAGTGCAGTTGGATGCGCTTGGCGTATTGGCTGTATTGCATGGCTTCCAGCAGAGTGGGTTGGTCTTTTTCACGGGACAGGCGGCCGATATAGACCACATGGAGCGGACGGTCGGAGGCTTCATAGTCTGCCGGAGGGTTTTCCGGACGGATGCAGGTATCAGGCACCAGTCCGTTGGAGATAACTTCACACGGGGCCTTGATATGATAGCGGCGCAGGCGGTCCAATACGTTTTCCGTGGGGCACTGCACGTAATCACAGTGGTTGAAAGAGAGGTCCCGCCAGGCGGTGAGGATTCTCTTGTTCAGGCCCTTCCAGTGGACCAGGGGCCCCAGGGAATTCGTAATGTTTTCCGGATGCAGGTGATAAGTAATGGTGACGGGCTTGCCCAGCTGCTTGCAGATTTTAATCATGCGGTCCTCTATCACAAAGGGCTCTTCCAGGTGGATGATGTCGGCCCAGCGTGCTGCTTCTTCCATCAAAGGGAGGTTGCTCTGGGCAAAGGCATAGCCCTGGGCGCGGATAATGGGCTGCACGAGGGGAAACTTGTAGTCCTCCAGCGGGTAATCCGGCTTATCGTGAGGGTCCTTGTGGTTGGGACCGGACATAATCCGGACCTCATGACCGGCTTCCCGCAGGTATTCTACCGTACGGCGAGCCGACGCTGCAAGGCCGTTCCCCATTGTATAATAGTTGTTAAGAACAAAAAGAATTTTCATAATATAGTTTATGGTTTCTGGCTTTTGAACACGCGCTGAAGCATGTCCTGGTATTCTTCAATCCATCCTTCAGGCCAGTCGTGCCCGCCTGGATATAGGAAATAGTCGTGCCGATAATTCCGTTGCTCCAGAATCTGGTGATAGCGGATGGTGGAAGGTCGCATAATGTCTTTTTTGCCGGCATACAGGTAATAGCCCTTGGGCGGGTCCTGGAACTGAACTTTCAGTTTGCGGTACATGCCGGAATAAAAGCGACGCCGGTATGAAGAGGGTAAACTCATGCCCCAGCAATAGGGGGAAAAGGCGCCAATGTAGTCAAAACTGTCCGGGTTGTTCAAGGCAATCCACATGCTTTGCCAGCCGCCGATGGAAAGACCTGCTATAGCGCGATGCGCTTTGTCCGGGATGGTCCGATACAGGCTGTCTATCGTGCCCACAACGTCCTGCATGAAGGCGGTTTCCACAACGCCGTTCACCTCAAAGATGGACTCAAAGGCATCCTTGAAGCGGGAATCGTCAAAATCCCGGTCATCGTTGTACTGGTTCATGTTGGGCATGACCACAATACAGGGTGTGGCCAGGCCGTTGCGGAAAAGGCTGTCCGTGGTTTCATAGACAAAGCCTTTGCGCACCCAGGATGTCTCATAGCCGCGGGCTCCGTGCAGGAGGTAGAAGACCGGGTAGCGTTGCTGGTTCTCATAGTAGTCCCTGGGAAGGTACACCAGCATGCGGCGTCTGGTGGGGCCGGGGACGCTGCAATCATAATAGACCTCTTCGATAATGCCCTGGTGGGCGTATCCTTCCTTTTGGGCTTGCCCGGCATGATACGTGGGGGCATTACGAAATCTCACTACGCCGCAGGACGACATAGTGAGAAGTAAGGCTAAATAAATGATAGGTAGGACTTTTTGCATTACTCCGCTTCGGGAGCCATGGTGGTATAGACGTTGGTGACGTCTTCATCGTCCTCCAGGAGGCCGGTGAGTTTCTCCAGGGTGGCTCTTTGTTCGGGGGTTACTTCTTTCAGTTCAACATTCGGGATTTGTTCGAATCCGCCGGAAACCAGCTCATAGCCTTTTTCCTCAATGTATTTCTGGATTTGGCCGTAGGCGGTATAGTCTCCGTAAATGGAAATTTCCACGTGCACGTTCTCATCCTCGTCTTCCACTTCCTGTTTGAACACTTCTTCTGCGCCAAAGTCAATGAGTTCCAGCTCCAGCTCTTCCACGTCGATGGGCTTGGCGGGATCCTCCTTGATGCGGAATACGCATTTGTGGTCGAACATGAAGGCAACGGAGCCGCTGGTTTGCAGGGCACCGCCGCACTTGGTGAAGTAGCTGCGGACGTTGGCCACGGTGCGGGTGTTGTTGTCCGTGGCGGCCTCTACCAGATAAGCGATACCGAAGGGGCCGAAGCCTTCATAGACCAGCTCTTTGAAATCGCCGGTTTTGGCCTCGGTGGCCTTCTTGATGGCACGCTCGATGTTTTCCTTGGGCATTTGCTCGCTCTTGGCCTCTGCGATGAGGGCGCGAAGGCGGGGATTGCCGGTTACTTCTGCACCGCCCTGTTTAACGGCGATGGTAATTTCCTTTCCCAGTTTGGTGAAGGTTTTGGCCATGTGGCCCCAACGCTTCATCTTGCGCTCCT
>CAMZCW010000129.1 GCA_947305045.1 uncultured Bacteroidales bacterium
AACTTCAAATCATAAGACTTGGTCCCCTTGGAAGCACTTACCATCTTGTTCTCCGTAGGCTCGCCCACAATAAGGAAAGGCGCTTCAAAGCCCGTCTTGGCAAACGCCTTAGCTCCCCAGCTGCCGGTCTCCTCCCCGGAGAGCAGCAGCAGTCCAAAGTCCGTATACCCCTTAGCTTCCAGCTCCTTACAGGCAGTATAAAGAGCAAAGACCTGCCCCTTGGCATCGCAGGACCCTCGGCCGAAGATGATTTGAGATGCCCGATCGGGTCGGGCATGACGTTTATCATTGCCGGCTTGTCTTTCGTCATTGCCGGCTTGACCGGCAATCTCCTCCGGGATATGCGGCGAAAAATACGGCGGAACTGTGTCCATGTGGCTGCAGAAGACCAGTTTGGGCTTGCCCCAGCTCAGCAGGAGGTTCAGCGTGCCGTCTCCCACTTCCATCGCCTCCTTGTGGGGGGCGTCCAGGCGCCGGAGCAGCCAATCGGCCACTTCCCGCTCCCTTCCGGTAGTGGAATCTATCTCCAAAAGCTCTTTAAAAAACTGCCAGTCCATTATCTATACAATCTAAGTCACATTTTCGTGCCTTTTCTTTACCAAGATTGTCACCAACTACAATCTTAGTCACGTTTTTAGCCCAAATCGTGACTAAGACCGTCGGCAACTAATTAAGCCAGCCGTTGGCCAGCAGCACCTGGGCAATCTGTACGGCGTTGGTGGCTGCTCCCTTGCGGGCATTGTCACTCACACACCAGATATTGAGTCCGTTCTCCACCGAGAAGTCCCGGCGGATTCGGCCCACAAACACTTCGTCCTTACCCCAGGCGTAGAGCGGCATGGGGTATACGTTATGCGCAGGGTCGTCCTGCACCACCACGCCGGGCATTTCGGCCATGAGCCTACGCGCCTCGTCCACGTCGTACGGCTTCCGGAACTCTATATTCACGCTTTCCGAATGACCGCCCTTCACCGGCACACGTACCGTGGTGGCCGATACGGCTATGGACGGGTCCCTGAGGATCTTCCGCGTCTCGTTCACCATCTTGATTTCTTCTTTGGTGTAGCCGTCCGGCTGGAACACGTCGATATGCGGAATCACGTTCATGTCAATGGGATAGGGGAATTTGTCCCCGCTGCCGCCAGCCCTTTCGGCCTCCATCTGCGACAAGCCCTTCTGGCCGGCGCCGGTCACACTCTGGTAGGTGCTCACCACTATCCGCTTGATGCCGTATGCCTTGTGTAGGGGAGCCAGGCACATGACCATCTGGATGGTGGAACAGTTGGGGTTGGCAATGATATAGGAGTCCTTTTTCAGGACATCGGCATTGATTTCCGGCACCACCAGCGGCACGGAGGGATCCATGCGCCAGTAAGAGGAATTGTCCACCACATAACAGCCGATGGCGGCAAATTTAGGGGCCAGCTCACCGGAAGCGCTTCCGCCGGCGCTGAAGATGGCCAGCACGGGCTTCTGGGCGATGGCTTCATCGGCACTCATCACCGTCCACTCCTTACCCTGGAAGGTCACTTTCTTCCCCCAGGAACGGGACGATGCCACCGGAAGTAGTTCTGTAACAGGGAAATGCCTTTCTTCCAGCACTTCCAACATTTTGGAGCCAATGAGGCCTGTGGCCCCAACAACAGCAACTTTCATGATAATATTGTTTAGTTCGTTTTATCTGAGCATGTCTTCCAGGTGCACGCTGCCGGCGGTCTTATCGTCGCGGTACTTGACGATGACGGGGCAGTACAGGTGCACGCCGTTTTCCAACGGTTTCCCGTCCCGGATGATGGGCTTGGAGCCGCTCACGACCACGGCGCCGCGCGGTACCACGATGCGGCCATCGGCATTGCGCCGGATGAATTCGCCGGTGGTGGCGTCGAAAATGGCCGTGGAGGAAGTGATGATAACGCCGGAAGCAATCACAGCGCCCTCCTGGACGATGGTGCCTTCGTAGATGCCACAGTTGCCGCCCACGAATGCGCCATCCTCAATGATGGTGGGAAGGGCGCCCGCCGGTTCCAGCACGCCGCCAATCTGCGTGGAGGCCGATATGTGGATATGTTTGCCCACCTGGGCACAGGAGCCGATGGTCACATGACTGTCCACCATGGTGCCTTCGCCCACCCAGGCGCCCACATTCACATAGGCCGGCGGCATCACGATGGAGCCGGGTGCCAGGTAAGCACCCCTGCGGATGCTGCTGCCTCCAGGGACGATGCGGACCCCGTCTTCGGCCTTGAACTGCCTCACCGGGAAAGTATCTTTGTCAAAGTAGGAGAACTGGCCCTGGGACATTTCCTTGATGGCGCCCAGCTTGAAGCCGGCCAGGATGACTTCCTTAACCCAGGGATTCACTTTCCATTCCCCGTTCTCCTTCTCTGCTACGCGAAGTTCACCCTTTTCCAGGGCATCCAGAACCTCGTTGAATTTCTCTATTGTAATTTCCATAAAACGTCTTTCATCAATTGTTCCGTTTCCAGCAAAGCGGGCACCAGGGGCAGCCGGAGGCTGTTTTCCATGAGCCCCAGCTGCGCCATGGCGGCCTTGCCGGGGATGGGATTGGGCTCCACGAAAAGGGCTTCAAAGAGCGGATGCAGTTTGGCATCCAGCGCTTCGGCCGCCGGCCAGTCTTCCTCCAGGGCGGAGTGGGTGAAAGCGGCCATTTCCTTGGGGCACACGTTGGAGGCCACAGAGACAACGCCGTTGGCCCCGTCCTTCATGAGGGTGAGGGTATCATCGTCGTTGCCGGAGAGCACCGAGAAACCATCCGGGCGCCTGGCCAGGATGGTCCTCACCTGTTCCAACTTGCCAGATGCTTCTTTCACAGCCACGATGTTGGGAATATCCCTGGCCAGCGCCAGGGTGGTTTCCGCATCACAGTTGGCGCCGGTGCGGCCAGGCACGTTGTAAAGGATTATGGGCTTATGGGTATGGGAGGCAATCTCCTTGAAATAAGCGTAGATGCCCCGCTGCGGCGGCTTGTTGTAGAAGGGAACCACCACCAGGAAGGCATCGGCATCCTTGAGGAGTTCCATATTGGCCAGTGTGCCGCTTACACTGTTGGTGCCCACGCCCACCACCACCGGCTTGCCGGCGGCGTGAGCCCGTACGGTCTTGTAAACCAGGAGTTTCTCTTCATCCGAGAGCGTGGGGGTTTCACCAGTAGTTCCCAGCGGTACCAGGAAATCAATTCCGGCCTCCACCTGCCTTTTGGTGGTAGCGACAAGCGCCGCCACATCCACTTTCCCGTCCTTGAACGGAGTGAACATGGCGGTACCGCATCCTTTGAATATAATCTTTTCCATACCAATTTCTTAAATCTTACAAATTTAAGAAACTGTTGGAAATATTCCAATTTATTCGGCCGCAGCCTGTGCCAGCAAATTCTCCAATTCTTCCCGGTCCATCTTTCCGTCAATGGAGACATACATGGTTTCTCCCTGCTCCTGTTGAATCATAACCAGAGAGGAAACTGTTTTCTCATCTCCATAGGAGTAGATTTGGGTTACCTCGCCGTTTTCCTTGGTCTCTATAAGCAGTTCGTAGTCTCCTTTGTCAATAAACTTTTTAACCTCGGCATACAGGTCCGCCGCCACTTTGGTATCCGAGGCTTCCAGCACATAGAAACCGCTCATGGATTTAATGATGGGGGTGAAATCTATTTCGCCGTCCTTGAATTCTACATCCGGGATCTTTCCTATCATGCGGAACATGGCAGGAGAGATGTACACGGCCTCTACACCAGGACGGTCGGAGTACTTGTTGTAAAGGGACTTGCCGCTTTGGGCCAGGGCGGTCACGCTTAGGGTAAGCAGGACCAAAATTATATATATCTTTTTCATTTCCAATAGTTTATTTTATCAATAACAGCTTCCGATTCGGCCACTTTGGCAGCACCGTGCTGCATAGTTCCGGACATTTTTCCCAAGACTTTTTCCACAGCGGCATAGGCCAGGTAGGGATCGTCAAAAGTGTCTTTGGGCTCACGGTATCCCAGGTAAGCGGAAACCCCCACGCCGATGAGAAGGGCCACCGCGGCGGCAATGCGCCAGGCATGCTCCGGATGCCGCCCGGGCAGGCGGACTTCCAGGTCTTCCGGGACCGGAATACGCTCATCGGAACCAATCCGTTCCAGGTCTTCGGCACTTAGCCGGGTTATTTCATCGAGGGTTTTCATATAGCTTTTTCAGTTTCTTTCGGGCCAGGCTCACCTGGACTCTGATATTAAGGCCGCTGAGGCCGGTTTCCTGTTCAATCTCCTCGTAACTGAGGCCACGTAAGAAGCGGAGGGTAAGGAGGTTCCGTTGACCGGGCGGAAGCTGTCGGATGGCGTCGTAAAGTTCCGAAACGCTTTCCCGCAACATAAGCTCTTCATCGGGCGGGGCTTTTTCGGCCGGAACGTCTTCCATCGGCACATCGGCCTGTCTTCGGCGAATCCTGTCTATGCAGAGATTCCGCATGAGCAGCGCTCCATAGGCCGATGGCTGCCGGATCAGTTCCAGATGGTCCTTCAGGTTCCATAGCTTCAGGTACAGGTCCTGCACGGCGTCCCGGGCATCGGCCTCATTCTCAAGGATGTAGAAGGCCACGCGGTAAAAACGCTCCTGCAAGGGCAGCCAGACGGTATGGAACTCGCTGTCCGTCATTTAGCCAATTCCATCAGTTCTCCCAAACGGTCCATATCAATACTTCCTTTGGTATAGATGAGGGCGCCGTCTCCGCTATAAATAACACAGTCTCGGATGGTATTACCGTCATCTATTCCGTAGATGCGTGTTGCAGTGCCACCGTCCTTGGCTTCCAGAATGAGCTCCATACCGTCCAGTACGGCCGTAAGCTCCTTGGCAAACTTTTCTTTTACGGAAGCTTCGGCTCCTTCATAATCCACCATCGTCACATGTTTGATGCCGCTGAAGGAACTTAGGACAGCCCTGTCTTCGTCGTCCAGATCACCGCTTAAAGAAACGGCAAACCTGAGCAGGCTCATGCCAAACTGCCCCAGGCTCAACACTTCGAAGCCTTCGGTGTCTTCATATTGCCGCACCAACGATTCCACGTCGGCGGGTTTTCCTGCCCAGGCGCATCCCCATGCAGCAAGGGCAATCATAAGGGTCATAAATGTTTTTTTCATACACTCAAATAAACCGGTTGCATCCATAAGACGAAGACAGGGCAAAAATGTTAAACCTCTTCTGCAAACTTAGTGAAAAAAATGATATCTTCGCAGCTATAACCCCCACTGCTATGGATAACCAATTGGAACAAACCACCTATAAAGGTGAGCGCGTGCGCCTGTGCACGGACGGAAAATACCGCTGGACCTGGCCGATGAACATGTACAAAAATCCCCTGGTTCTGCTCACCGTGCTCAAGATTTTCGGCATCATCTTCGGCGTTGCCATGGTTCTGATGTTCATCGGCCCGGCTTTCCGGGGAGAATGGTCGGCCGTCCTTGAAGGTCTTAAGATCTGGGCCATCATCCTGGGCGTGTTCCTGGTGATAACCCTGCTGGCCTACTGGATCGTGGCCGCCCTATACGGAGGAAAGTATATAGTGCATTTCACCATGGACGAAAAGGGACTCCTGCACGACCAGGTACCGATGCAAAAGAAAAAGGCCGAGAAAATGGGCTGCCTGATAGCGCTGGCGGGCATTTTTGCCAAACGGCCCAGCGTGGCCGGGGCGGGTTTCATGACAGCCGCCCATACCAAAACCAGTTCCGACTTTTCCCGGGTACGCCGCATCAAAGCCTATCCGCGGCTGCATTCCATAAAGGTAAACGAAGGGTTATCCAAGAACCAGGTATACACCCATCCGGAAGACTTTTCCTTTGTCCTGGACTATATCCAAAGTCACTGCCCCAAATGCTCTAAAAAGTAGCGACCTTATTTGGGAATATCAAAAAAGTCGGCCGGGAGGTCGATGTCCTCTTTGAGCTCCGTCACGCGGGTAACCGCTTCGGTGCGGCCGCGTTTCATCTCGGAACGGATAACAATGCCGCCCCAGATCCAGTTGATAATCTTGGCGGTACTCAACATGACCTTCTGCTCCTGGGAATACTTGATGCATTCCTTGCCGAAACATTCCTCCGTGCCCAGTTCCTTGAGCTTGTACTTTTTGATGTTTTCTTCGGAAAGATTGTAAAAATCCAGGCCCTCACGCTCGCTTTCCTTAATCACCTTTCCGTCATCTCCCAGTGTATAAACAGTATCTCCCTCAGCAAAGGAAACGGTGGTGTAATCACCCATCCCTTCCCAATGCAACGTAATGATGGATTTCATTTTGCGGCCATAGTCCACAAACCACATTTCCTGCTCGGAGGTAACCTGACCATCCGATTCCGTGATGGTTTTCACATAGGCCTTTTCGGCACCAAAATACTTCTTCTCCTGCGCCTGGGCAACTACAGCACCCAGCAGGACAATTGCAATCAGTAATAGTGTCTTTTTCATAATATTATATTATTCAATTACTTCCAAACATTCAGCAGGGCCGGTGAGGTAAACGTCCGTGAAATGGTCTTCGGGGGCCGGGTGGAACTCCACCTGCAGCCAGTCCCCGCGGCGGCACTGCAGACGATAGGAGATGGCCGATCGGAGTCGGCCATGACGCTCTTCGTCGAGAGGACGGCCATGACG
>CAMZCW010000130.1 GCA_947305045.1 uncultured Bacteroidales bacterium
CGTGCATGGCCTTGTCCTTCTGGGCGGTGGCGGCTGCCTTGGCGGCGTTGGCCTCTGCCATCTTGGAACGGATTTCCGGCGAGTCAATAATCACCAGCGTGTCGCCTTTTCTGACCTGCTGGCCTTCCGTTCCCCGGAACTCCTCGATACGGCCGGGAACCTTGCCTGAGATGCGGTACTCGGTGGCTTCGGCCTCGCCCTGGATGACGATGGGCTTGGGACGGGAAACGATGTATCCTACAATGGAAATGACAAGTAAAATGGCAACCAAAGCCGCAACCCCTATCAGGAGGTTGTAATTCTTCTGTGATTTCATAAAGAAAGTTTAGTTTTTGTAGCCGCCTTCCGCTTTGCGGAGACTGGCGGCGGTCATTTGCAGTTCAATACCTGCGTCAATATATTCGCTGTGGGCGCTGAGCCAGGCGGTGTGCGCACCCAGCACCGTGTTGGTGGCAATGACGCCGGCATCCAGGCCTACGCGTGCGCTGCGGAGGTTGTCTTCCGCCAGGTCCAGGTTGGAGCGGGCCATCTCCACCTTTTGCAGGGCCTCGTCAAAGAGCTTGCGCTGCTGGGTGACCTGCAGGGTAATCATCTGCTTGGCATCGTCCAGCTGGTTCTGGTACAGGCGGGCTTCCGCCTTGGCTTTCTTGTATTTGAACAGGGCCTCGCCGCCGTGGGTGATGGGAATTTTTACCATGACGCCGGCGCTCAGGTTGCCGCCCTGCCACTGGTTCTGGAAGCCGTTGTAGACATTGGGGTTGGAAACGGTGAAAGCGCCCATGAGGGCCACGGTGGGCATGAGGTCTGCGCGTACCACCTTGGCTTTCTTGTCAAAGATTTTGGTGGCCAGGGTGAGGCTGCGGGTTTCCGGGCGGGACTCATAGATGTCTTCCAGGCTCTTTTCCACCGGGCGGCCGGGTTCCGGAATCACGTCCAGGGTTTCATCGGCAAGGACAATGGCACTGTCCAGCGGAAGGCCGATGCGCTTACACAGGAGCATCTTGGAAAGGGTGAGGCCGTTGGTGGCCTTGGTGAGCATCATGCGGGCCTCGTTGGCTTTGACGCGCACCTGCAGGAGATCGCTTTCCGTGGAAACGCCTGCATTGACGGCCGTTTGCACGTCCTTTTCCATCTCCTCCAGCAGTTCTGTGTAACTTTGCGCCAGTTTCTTTTTGTTGGCAATGGAGATGATTTGCCAGTAGGCCTGGTCTACGTCCAGCAGGACATCGGCCTCTTTCATGTCATACTTGGCCTCCGACAGTTGCTGGGCCAGGACGGCCATCTGGTTGCTATAGACAATTTTACCGCCCACGAACACGGGCTGCTGCACGGTGATGGCGCCCACCCAGATGTTGTGCAGGTTCGGGTGCAGGGCGGCGTCGATTTCCTGACCGATTGCGTTGATGGGGGTGGCGATGTCCGGCAGGTTGGGGTTCTGGCGGAGCTTGCCGAGAAGTTCCAGGGCGGCGTCCCGCACACTGGCATTGTCAATGTTGGACAGGGTTCCCGAGAAATAGTCCCAGATGGCATTGTCCGTGCTGGTGCCGGCATTCCGGAGGCGGTTACTTTGGTCTTCGTTCACCAGGGCAATGTCGCGGTTGTTGTAAACGTAAGCACCGGTGGCGCTGATTTTGGGGAAATAGTTGGCCATGGCGATTTGGCGGTCATAGCCGGCCATCTCCGTTTCGATGCGGGCCTGGCTCAGGGTTTTACTCTCCTGTACGGCCATTTGGCGGCAGTCGTCCAGCGTCAGTGCCTGCCCATGATAGGGGGCCGGCTGCGGGGCCTGTGCCCAAACTGACAAAGTGGCAAGGCTGAGTGCCAAAAGCGTAAGGCTTCTTCTGGTGGATGTCATAATTTTCGTTTTCAAAGTCGGCGCATTGTGCTGCAAAAAGGTTGCCAGTGTGGCTGAGGTGGCAGGAATTAGGACTATTTTTCAGGGCCGGAGAGGAGGATAGCGCATTGCTGCTGAGCCTGTTCCAGCTGATCGAATTTGCCTACATCCACCAGTTGCAGCCCATCTGCCAAAATGCCATAGATGGGTTCCCGGTGGCAGGTTTTCAGGTAAAAGTCCATGATGGGGAAGCGGCCGGTAAACCCCCATTCCTCAAAGTGCGGGAAAATGCGGGGCGAGAGGTTGTGGATGCCGGAAAAGGCGTATTTGCGGCAGGCCGACGGGTCCAGGCGGGGGTAAGGGGAACGGACCTCGCCGGTCTCGTTGTCCATCCAGCCCATCAGGCGCATATCGTCCCCGAAAAGCAGGTTTCGGCGGGTTCTCCGTTCGCTTACTACCAGGGTGGCCAGGGCGTCCGGGCGCGTTTGATGCTGTACCCATCCCAGGTCCAGGTTGGAGACAATGTCCACATTGTGCACCAGGAAGGGCTCCTCCGTGGGCAGGATGTGCTCTTTTGCATGCAGGATGCCGCCGCCGGTTTCCAGGAGGGCTTCGCTTTCGTCGGAAATGGCAATGGGAATGCCCCAGTCGCGGGAGGCTATGTAGGCGCGGATTTGCTCCGGGAAATGGTGTACGTTTACGGTGAGCTGCGTGTATCCCGCCGCTTTGAGCTTTTGGATGACATGGTAGAGGAGCGGCTCCCCACATACGGGGACCAGGGCCTTGGGCAGGGTGTCGGTGAGGGGCTTCAGGCGTGTGCCCAGCCCGGCGGCAAAGATGAGAGCCTTCATGTTACAGGGTTTTTTCTATGTTGCGCTCCCGGTGGGTCACAACTATTTTTACGTCGAACCTGGCAGCCAGGTGGGCCGCCAGATGCTCTGCGCAGTACACGGAACGATGCTGGCCGCCGGTGCAGCCAAAGCTCACCTGGAGGTGGCTGAACCCGCGCTCCTGGAAGCGCTGTACGTGGGCATCGACCAGTTTATATACGCTGTCCAGGAAGGTGGTTACTTCGCCGTCTTCTTCCAGGAAGCGGATGACGTCGGCGTCCATTCCGGTGGATTTGCGGTAGCGCTCGTACTTGCCAGGATTGTGGATGGCGCGGCAGTCAAAGACGTAGCCGCCGCCGTTGCCGGTAAGGTCCTCCGGAACGCCTTTTTTGAGGGAGAAGCTGTAAATGTGGACCAGCAGTTTGCCCGCTTGCTCCGGCGCTTTTTCCTGGAAGCGGGGAAGGGTCACGATTTGTTCCAGCAGGCTGTTCAGGTAGGGGTAATCCGCGAAGGGCGTTTGGAGCAGGCCGCGAAGGTTCTCCATGGCCGGAGGGATGCTGGCCATGAACTGCGCTTTCCGCTCAAACAGGCCCCGGAAGCCGTAGGCGCCCAGCACTTGCAGGGTACGGAACAGCACAAACAGGCGCAGACGGCTGTAGAAATGGGCCGGGTCTATGTCCCGGTACGGGCGCAGGGCCTTCAGGTAGGCCTCCAGCAGTCGTTGCCTGGTCTCTTCCGGAAAGCGGGAGCGGGCCTGCCATACGAACGAGGCGACGTCGTAGTAGATAGGACCGCGCCGGCCGCCCTGGAAGTCGATAATCCAGGGTTTCCCGTCCTTAACCATAATATTTCTTGCCTGGAAGTCCCTGTGCATGAACGTGTTGCTGCTTTCCAGAAGAAGGTCTGCTTTAAGATGCTCAAAATCGTCCTGCAGGCGTTCTTCGTTGAATTCCAGTCCGGTGGCTTTCAGGAAACAGTATTTGAAATAGTTGAGGTCAAAGTCCACCATGCGCGCGTTAAAGGCCTCATACATACACCGTTGCCAGTCCAGGCCTTCTGCGCCGGCAAACTGCAGGCGGGGGAGTTGCTCCAGGGTTTGGCAGAGCAGCCGGGTTTCTTCTTCGCTGTAGGCCCTGCTTTCCCGCCCTTGGGCCACCAGGTCAAAAAGACCGATGGAGCCCAGGTCCTCCTGCAGATAGCTCATCTGGTCCTCGCTAACGGCCACTACCTCCGGAACAGGCAGGCCTTTTTCCCGGAAATGGCGGGCAAGATAGAGGAAAGCCCGGTTCTCTTCCAGGTTGTTGCCCACAACCCCCATCAGGGAGTGGGAGGCGCTTTGAAGGCGGAAGTAACGTCGGTTGCTTCCGGAGGAAGGCAACTCCTGGATTTGTTCCGGTTTTTGTCCGGTATAAGATTCAAACAGGGCGCGTAAAACGTGTTCTGGCATAGCCAATGCAATTAATTTTGTAAAGTTACCCACAAAATGGCGAAAAAGCAAAATCAATCCTTTGCGATTTAATCCTCTTTTTCTTACTTTTGCACTTTATAAACGAGAAACAAGGTATCAAATGAAAAAACTGACGCTTCTTTTTATTGCCCTCGCAGTGTGCTTCTCTGCAGGTGCTCAAAGCCCTATCAAGAAAATCATGGAACGCTTCGATGACCCCGAAAAAGGTCATACGGTGTTCATCGAAAAAGGAGCCCGTAGCGTGGGTATTTCCGGCTCCTATAGAAACTTCCGGGCCGGTGGCTATGTGGACTCGGACGGGTTCGATGTCCTCTCCCTGCTGAACATGGGTGCCGGCGAGGCGCATATCTGGACGGTATCGCCCAAATTCAACTGGTTCCTGGCCAATGACTTTGCGCTGGGTGTCCGCCTGGATTACAGCGGATACTGGATAAACACGAATCTCCGTTTGGATTTGCGCGATATGGTGGGCCGGTTTTTTGAGAAGACAGATATGCTGGACCCTAATACGCCGGAAGGCAAGGAGGCGTTGGAGGCCCTGAACCTCACCATCTCCAACCGTCACTGGCACAAACATGCCGGCGGTGCCTCCGTTTCGGCCCGTAAGTATCTGTCCTTCTTTGGCAGTAAAACCTTTGCCGTTTTTGGCGAGGGCCGTCTGTTCGGCCGCTACGGTGTTACCACGTCTTATCCCGTTCCCGATGAAGGGGAAGAGCCCGCCAAGCGGCGCATCAGCCGGAATATCGGCGTGGGCCTGAAGGGCGCGGTGGGTCTTGCTGTCAAACTGCGCGACGGCAGCATGATTACCGGATGCATCCCCATTGTCGGAATGGAGTATTCCCTTATGTTACAGGACAAAAAAGGCGCCGTGATACAGAACGATTCCAGGCTGTCCTCCTTCAAGATTGCCCGAGACCTGGACCTGATTGGTATCCAGATTGCCTATTCCCGCGTCATCGGCCCCAAGAAGAAGAAATAGTTTTTCATGGAGTACCAGAGAATCAATTTGGACGATTATGTCCAGACAGGGCAGGGTGGAACATCCCTGACCTATGACAACAAAAATGGCCGCACGCTGGTAAAACTGTTCGTGCCCACCTATGGCAAGGCAAGTGCAGGGCGGGAGTTTCTGGTAAATCAAGCGGTCTATGCCTCTGGTATTCCTACACCGGAGCCTCTCCGGCTGGTGACAGACGGAACGCGGTACGGGGCAGAATATGAACTGATCCCCAACAAGCGCTCTTTTACACGTATCATTTCAGAGGAACCGGAGCAACTGGAGTCACTTTCGCTTCGCTTTGCCCACATGGCCCGGCAGGTGCATCAGACACCGGCAGATACCGCGCTTTTCCCCGACATGCGGGAACTGGTGCGTTTCCATATCGGCCGATATAAAGCTTTGTCACAGGAGCTGAAAGACCGCCTGCTGGCAAAGTTGGACACCCTTCCGGCACCGGCCACTTGCCTGCACGGAGACTTGCATATCGGCAATATTATTACGGATGGTACGCGTGACCTGTGGATAGACGTAGGGGACTTTTCCTACGGCTGCCCGGAGTGGGATCTGGGCATGACGTATTTTGCCTTACAGACCATGTCGGAGGCGCGTGCGCAGGAAATTTTCCATCTGGATCTGGAGACCCTCCGGAAGCACTGGAACCTCTTTGCCCGTGCGTACTGGAACACAGATGCGGCGGAGGAGATTGCTGCTTATGAGCGTGCCCTTGCCCCTTTTATTGCCCTTAAGCTCTCCTTCCTGATCAGCAAGCTGCATGACGGCAAAGGAGAGGCCCCGGAGCCTTTCCTTCGCGCGCTTCATGCGTATTTGCGATAGTTTTTTTTATGGGTAAATAGCCCGTGGCCTTCAGCTCTTCCTGGCTGAAAGCGGTATTTTCTCTACTTTTGATAAAACACTTTCACTATGAAACTGGACGGAAGACGCGAAAGCACGCACGTAGAAGACCGCAGAGGTCTGAGTGGCGGCAGCAAGGCCGGTCTGGGCCTGGGCGGTATAGCCATCGTTGCCATTATTACCCTGTTGATGGGCGGGGACCTGGGGGACGTATTCAGGAACGTGGCATCTTCCGGCGGCATGCAGTCGGCGGTAGAGACCTCCTATGAGCCCACGGCGGAGAACGAGGCCCTGGCCAAATTCTCCCGCCAGATTCTGGCGTCGACAGAGGACGTATGGGGCAACTATTTCATGGACAACGGGATAGGCACGTACAAAGCCCCCACGCTGGTGCTCTATACCGGTTCCACCAGCACCGCCTGCGGGCAGGGGCAGGCCGCCATGGGGCCGTTCTACTGCTCGGCCGACGAAAAGCTGTATATCGACCTATCCTTCTTTTCCAGCATGAAGCAGCAGCTCGGGGCCGACGGCGACTTCGCCTATGCGTACGTGATTGCCCATGAGGTAGGGCACCACGTGCAGCATGTACTGGGCACGCTGGACCAGGCGCACAGCCAAATGGCCCGCATGAGCAAGGCCGATG
>CAMZCW010000131.1 GCA_947305045.1 uncultured Bacteroidales bacterium
CAGTGGATCGACGAAGGCCGTCCCACGCCGCCTGCCGCCAAGAAAGGCACGGTGAAGGAGATTGACATCAAGCCGGACTACATTGCCTTCCTCAAAAAGTTCAAAGGGGACTACTCCAACCTGAAGATCGCCTTCGACCTTTCCAACGGCATGGCCACCCTCTTTGCCAAGGAAATCTACAAAGGAGAAAATGCCACCTATCTCTTTGACGAGATGGACGGCAGCTTCCCCAATCATGAGCCCAACCCGCTGGTAGCCAAGAACGTAGAACCCCTCAAGAAACTGGTTGCGGAAACCGGGGCGGATGTAGGCGTCATTTACGACGGTGACGCAGACCGCGTCATGTTCGTGGACGACAAAGCCCGCTTTGTGGCTCCGGACCTGGTGATTGCCCTGATGGCCCGCTATTTCTGCGACGAACGGGGAGAGAAGAATCCGCGTGTGCTGCAGGAAATCCGTTCCAGCCTGGCCGTGGCGGAGGAACTCCGCGCCAAATACAATGCAGACGTTCACACCTGGCGTGTGGGCCGTGCTTTCGCTGCTCCCAAACTCCGTGAGATTGACGGCCTCTGGGGCGGGGAACTGGCCGGTCACTATTACTTCAAGGATTTCTTCTACAGCGACAGCGGCATGCTCGCCAGCATCATTGTCCTCCGGATTGTGAGCGCCCTCAAAAAGCAGGGCATCAAACTCTCGGAAGAAATGGACCGCCTCACCGGCTATGAGAATTCCGGAGAAATCAACTACAAGGTTGAGGACAAGAAGGGCGCCATGGATGCCGTGAAGGCGTATTTCGAAGGCGAGGAAAAGCCCACCAAGGTGATGGACTTTGACGGTTATCGCCTGGAATTCCCGGGCTGGTGGTTCAACATCCGTCCTTCCAACACGGAACCCTATCTTCGCTTCATCTGTGAGGCCACCTCGCAGGAACTCCTGAAAGAGAAAATTGCCCATGCAGACGCCATCATCGTGGGCCAGTTCGGCGGCAAGCGGTAACGGATGAAGAAAAAAATTGTACTCTTTATAGCGGCTGTGTGGGTCTCTCTGCCTGTTTTTGCACAAGAGGAGGACCACACGGCCGATTCTCTGCGTCATGCATTCGGGCGCCAGGAAGTAAAATCCAATACGCAGCCCGGCACCGACTATGCAGATACGCTGGATACCGGCAACCCCGCCATCAAGGTGGTCCTGTACAACAACGGCACTTATCGGTACGTGAAAGATCCTTCCGCCGTAGCCGATACCACGATATTTACGGAATTCTGGGACGAGCGTGCGGTAAATCCGTATCGGCAGGCGCCGGACTTTATTCCGGACCAGTTTTCCATCTGGGTGCTGGATTCCCTGGATACCTATTGCTGCCCGTATCAGACGACAGTTCGTTCCAAATTCGGGTACAGGCATGGCCGCAGGCATCAGGGCGTTGATTTACCGTATCCCAAAGGAACGCCTGTTCCGGTCGCTTTCTCCGGCAAAGTTCGCATTTCAGACTACGTCGGCGGTTACGGCAACCTGGTCGTGGTCCGTCATGCCAGTGGCCTGGAGACCTTCTATGCCCACCTGTCCCAACGTAACGTGAGTGCCGGAGATTGGGTGAGCGCCGGCGATATCATCGGCCTGGGAGGTTCTACAGGCCGTTCTTCCGGACCGCATCTGCATTTTGAAACCCGGTACAGGGGCGCCGCCTTTGACCCCTCCTGGCTAATCGACTTTGAAACCGGTATCTTGCGGCACCGCCTGCTCAAGGTGCGCAGCTGGTACTTCAATCCCAACCAGCGCTATGTGCAGGATGTGGACGATGAAGACGAAATCTTCCGTACGGATGAAGAAGACCGTATCCAGGCAGAGCAGAAAGCCCGGGAAGAGGCTGCTGCCCGTGCCCGGGCAGAGGCAGCAGCGCAGAAGTATCACACCATCCGCAACGGCGACACCCTGTCCGGCATCGCCAAGAAGTATCATACCACGGTAAGGCGTATCTGTGCGCTCAATCCCGGACTTACGGAAAGGACCGTGCTTAAACTGGGACGGAAGATCCGCGTGCGTTAGCTATTTGAGCTTGGAATTGTAGTGAGGATGAACTTTTCCTTTCTGTATGTTCTGCAGTTTGGAGGAGATCATCTTCTTGCGTATAGGGGCGGCATGGTCCGTGAACAGGTCTCCGTCCAGGTGCGACAATTCATGCTGGATCATGCGGGCGGCAAAGTTGTCAAACTCCTCCGTTACCTGCTGTAAATCCTCGTTGTAGTACCGTACAGTCATCTTTTTGGGGCGTACTACGTCGCAATAAACACCGGGAATGCTCAGGCATCCTTCCGAATAGGTGACTTTTTCTTCGCTCTCCTCCAGGATTTCCGGATTGATGAGCGTGCGGCGGAACCCCTTCAGGTAGTCATAGGTTTCCGATACGACGTCTCCGTCCACAATGACTACGCGGAGGCTCACGCCAATCTGCGGCGCGGCCAGACCGCAGCCATCCGCCACTACCAGCGTGTCTTTAAGGTCTTGCACCAGGGCTGCGATGCCCGCTTTGTCTGTCAGGTCCGCCGGAGCGGCCGTTTTGCGCAGGATCTCTGCGCCGTAAAGGTAGATGGGTCTGATCATTTTTTTCTTCTTGTCTTGTTCATGGACAAACTGTCGGGAACGGACGAGGGATCCACTGCCAGGGAACCGCCGTTTTCCCGGTCCAGGAAACTTTGCAGGATGATGGCGGCCGATATCTTGTCCACTTCTTTTTTATCCCTGCGCTGGGAGGATTTCATGCCGCCGTCTATCATGATGCGGTGGGCGAGTACGGACGTAAACCGTTCGTCCTCAAGGGTGACGGGCGTATCCGGGAACGCTTTGTCCAGTTGTTTCAGGAAGGCCTGTACGTCTTTGAGGGCCTCCGACGGACTGCCGTCCATATTTACCGGGTAGCCCACTACAAAGCGTAGGATTCTCTCACGATTGGCGTAATTTTTGAGATAATCTATTAACTTTGTAGAATCAACTGTTTCCAGGGCAGAAGCAAAGATGCCAAGAGGATCACTGGCCGCCAGGCCGGTTCTCCTTCTCCCATAGTCTATGCCGATAATTCTGTCCATTTACAGTTTGCAAATATACGAATAATTATGGACAAAGAAGATAAGAAGGCCAGCAACTTGCGTCTTACTCTGTTGGATGCCACTTCCCATGAGCGGCTCTGGAGCCTTCGTTTCTCCAGGACCCGCTTCATTATTGCCAATATCTCCATGGCAGTAGTGATTTTTTGGGTGATTTTCTGCCTGATTGCTTTTACGCCCATCCGTACCTTCATTCCCGGCTATCCCAATGCCCAGTCCCGCAGACAGGCCGTGCAGAATGCCCAGCGCATAGACTCCCTGCAAACCCGCATTCTGCAGTGGGAACTGTACACGGAAAACCTGCGCCGTGTGGTGGCAGGGGAGGACCCTATCCGCCTGGACACCCTCATGCTGGGGCGTGAAGGCTCGCGTGCGGTGTCGGATGCCCGTTACCTGGCCATCCGGGATTCCCTTCTCAGGGCCGATGTCGTGCACGAAGAACAATTTGGCCTGGCGTCGGGCCGCCGCCGGAATCTTCCCATCGAGGCCATGGCTTTTTACACCCCGGTAAAGGGGGTCGTTTCCAAGGGATTTGACCGTGGCCTGCATCCCTGGGTGGATGTCACGGCTCGTGTCGGCAGCCCGGTGATGGCGGTCCTGGATGGAAGTGTGGTTTATACATCCTGGTCACAGGACAGCGGCTACACGCTGGTACTCCAGCACGGAAGCGACCTGTTGTCCATTTACAAGAATAACCAAAAGTTGTTGCATAAAACCGGGGATGTGGTTAAAGCCGGCACCCCGGTGGCCATGCTGGCATCCTCCACCTCGCTTACCAAGGGAGACCACCTGCATTTTGAACTGTGGTACAAGGGTGCGGCGGTAGATCCGGCGCAGTACATAAAATTTTAAGGAAGGAGATACACTCGCTTCGCTCGGTATGACAAAAAAGAATATCGCAATATTGGGATCCACCGGATCCATTGGCTCACAGACACTGGATGTGGTGCGGCAGCATCCATCCCGTTTTTCCGTGTTCATGCTGTCGGCCAACAACAATGCGGACCTGCTGGTGCAGCAGGCGCTGCAGTTCCACGTGCCGCATGTGGTCATTTGCAATCCGGACAAGTTTGCGCAGGTAAAGGCTGCGCTGCCGGGTGTGCAGGTACATCTGGGCATAGACGCCGCCTGTGACCTGGTACAGGCGCTGGAAGTGGATGTGGTGGTGGCTGCCATGGTAGGCTTCAGCGGGCTCAAGCCCACACTAGCCGCCATCCGTGCCCGGAAAACCCTGGCCCTGGCCAATAAGGAGACCCTGGTGGCCGCCGGTTCGCTGGTGATGGGGGAGGCCGCCCGCTGCGGCGCCTGCATTTATCCGGTGGATTCGGAGCATTCGGCCATCTTCCAATGCCTGCTGGGCGCGCAGGGAAATCCCGTGCACCTGATTCATCTTACGGCTTCCGGCGGCCCGTTCCGCACCTGGCCGCGGGAACAGATTGCTACCGCCACCAAGGCGCAGGCGCTCAAGCATCCCAACTGGGATATGGGGGCCAAAATTACCATCGATTCGGCTACCATGATGAACAAAGGCTTCGAGGTCATTGAGGCCAAATGGCTGTTCCGGGTACCGGCCGGTAAAATCCATGTGGTGGTGCACCCGGAGTCGGTCATTCATTCCATGGTGGAGTTTGTGGACGGCGCGGTCATCGCCCAATTGGGCTGCCCGGATATGCGGCTGCCCATCGCCCTGGCCCTGGCGTATCCGGAGCGCTTGCCGCTGGACGGGAAACGCCTGGATTTCAGCGCGCTCAAGGATTTGAGCTTCTTTGAGCCGGATCGGGAAAAGTTCCCTTGCCTGCAACTGGCCTTCGACGCTATTGAGCGGGGCGGCAACATCCCCTGCGCCATGAATGCGGCCAACGAAGCGGCCGTGGCAGCCTACCTGAAAGACCAAATCGGCTTTTATGATATCCCGGCCATGATCACCCGCGTAATGGCAGAGATTCCTTTTATCGACCATCCTTCTCTGGAGGCCATCTTCGCCACGCACGAGGAAGCCTTCCGCAAAGCCCAGGAGTGCCTATGAGTCCGGTTTTGATGAAAATACTGCAGGTGATCCTGGCGCTGTCGGGCCTCATCCTTATCCACGAGGCCGGCCATTTTGCGTGGGCGCGCCTGTTCCGGATCAAAGTGGATAAATTCTTCCTCTTCTTCGACGTGGGGGGCGTCAAGCTCTTCTCCACCCGCATGGCCTGGTTCCGGAAGCTGGTGCCTGCCTCGGAGCGCTGGGAAACGGAATATGGCATAGGCTGGCTACCCCTGGGCGGCTATTGCAAGATTGCCGGCATGATAGACGAGTCCATGGATACGGAGTCCCTCAAACAGCCCCCGCAGGCCTGGGAGTTCCGCACCAAACCGGCCTGGCAGCGCCTGCTGGTGATGAGCGGCGGCGTGCTCAACAACTTCCTCCTGGCCATTGTGCTCTTTATTGCCATCCTGGCCATCTGGGGAGACAATTACATGCCCAACACCAGTCCCGTATATGTGGGTGAGCTGGGGGAGGAACTGGGTTTCCGCACCGGAGACCGCATCCTGCAAATGGACAATTATGTTCCGGACGATTTCCTTTCGCTGCAGGCCGACCTTGCCCGTCGGCAGGTGGAAAAGGTGACGGTCCTTCGCGATGGGGATACCCTTACGCTGTACATGGACCAGTCGCTGATGGGGGAGGTGGTAAATACCCCCGGTCTTTTTGATATCGCCCTGCCGTTTGTGGTGGACAGCATTATGCCGACGTCGCCCAACTATGCCTCTGAACTGGCTGTCGGGGACCGGATTGTGGGACTGGACGGGGCCGATACCCCCTATTTGCAGGATGCCCAGAAAGTACTGCGGGAGCATCCCGACGAGCGCGTTTCTGCAGCGGTCATCCGGGGAAACGATACCCTGGCCATCACCCTGCAGGCGGACAGCCTGGGCATGCTGGGCGTATTTTTCCGGAATCCGTCCCTGCAGCACCGGACGTACTCCGTCCTGGAGTCGGTGCCGGCCGGTTGCGCCCTGGCCTGGGATTCGGTGAGCGGGTATCTGCGGGACCTCCGCCTGGTGGCAACGCCTTCTACGGGCGCCTACAAGTCTGTGGGCAGTTTTGTCGCTATCGGCCAGGTTTTCCCTTCCCAGTGGAACTGGCATCAGTTCCTGTATATCCTGGCCATGCTCTCCATCATGCTGGGCGTCATGAATCTTCTGCCCATTCCGGGCCTTGACGGCGGACATATCGTGTTCTGCCTGTACGAAATGCTTACGGGTCGCAAACCCAGCGACCGCTTCCTTACCATAGCGCAGCTCATTGGCATGGCCTTGTTGCTGCTGCTCATGTTCCTGGCCTTTGGCAATGATATTTCCCGATTAATTCATTAGTTATGAAACTCCATTTTACCCGAATCCTTGCGTGTGCCCTTGGCGTGCTGGCACTGGCAGGATGTAAAAGTGGCAATAAGAAAGCCTTGCTCCCCAACGTGAGCGGAAAAGCCGGCGAAGTGCTGGTGGTGATTG
>CAMZCW010000132.1 GCA_947305045.1 uncultured Bacteroidales bacterium
TCACCTTTCAGGATGGTGAACGCACGGTACAGCTGCTCTGCAAATATCGTGCGGACCATCTGGTGCGAGAACGTCATTTTTGAGAGGGAAATCTTTCCTTGGGCGCGCGCGTATACGTCATCGGAAAAACCGTAGGCGCCGCCGATCGTAAAAATGAGGTTGCGGCCACCGGCGGCAAGCTGCTTTTCCATGAACGCGGCAAATTCCAGGCTGCGGAACTCCCGGCCATGCTCGTCCAGAAGGATCAGCGTGTCTCCCTGGCCCATATGCCGGAGGATGAGTTCCCCTTCCTTCTCCTTGATTTGCTGCTGGGTAAGGGCCGATACTTTCTTGAGTTCCGGTATTTCCGTTACGGAAAAGGGCACATAGTGCTTGAGCCGGGACGTGTACAAATCCAGGCCTTCCTTTACCCATTTCACGTCGGTTTTCCCAACCGTCAGCAGTACAATGTTCATATAGTTGTTCCGGGCTTCGCCCTTGTCATTCCGAGCGAAGCGAGTGAATCTCTTCCCACAAAAGTAACAATTCGGCGCGGAATTTGCAAGATAAACTGTCGGTGAAACAAAGAATCCATATGCTTCTGGTGACCACGGCTCTTTTGGGCATGGGGTATTCGGTGCAAGCGCAGTCTTTCTTTACTACCAGCATGCAGGCCCAGCGCCTCAAGCAGGATGACGGTTTTGCCGTTTTTTCCTCCATTACCAAGTACATGGCCGCCGGAGATGCCGCCTCGCTTTCTACCTGGTTCGCCGACAATCTGGACGTGACCATCATTTCCTCGTCCCGCAACTGTTCCAAAAAGCAGGCCCGCGAAATCCTTCGCAGTTTTTTTGAGGCCAATACGCCCCGCTCTTTCTCCGTTACGCACAAAGCCTCGGAGGCCAACAAGAAATACATGATTGGCCAGTTGAATGCCGGCGGTGAACTGTTTCAGGTAACTATTTATGCCACTTCTTCCGGCGGTGACCCCTACAAAATCCAACAGTTGAATATTTCGCGTCAAACCGCTTATTAAAAAATCCTCGTTCGGCACTCGAACGAGGATTTTCCTTTATTTCCCTTCCGGAATCATGTGCACGTCGCACTGCGGGAACGGGATGGTAATGCCGTTCGCATTCAGTGTGTTGTAGATGAGCTCACGGGCGCGGTTGGCATAGCCAAAGCGTTCCTCTACCAGCACAAACTGTTTCAGGGCGACGGTGATGCCGCTGTCGCCGAACTCGGACAGCCCCACATTGACCCCGCGCTTGGGATCCACAATGTCGCGGCCGTACTTGTCCTTGGTTTGCAGCTGTTTGCTGGCTTCCAGGAGCAGTTGGCGCACCTTTTCTATATCCGTGCCATAGCTCACATCTACCGGTACGCTCACGTACTCGTAGGCGCTGCCACGCGTGAGGTTTTTGAAGTTCTTGTTGAACAGCGCAGTGTTGGTAAAGGAGATGATGACCTCACCGACGGACTGGATCTGGGTGGTCTGGTAGTTGATGGAAGCCACCTTGCCGCGGATACCGTCGCATTCAATGATGTCACCCACGCGCAGGCGTCCGCTCAGGAGCTGGATACCGTATATGAAGTTGTTGATGATATCCTTGAGGGCAAGACCGATACCGGCACTGAGGCCGCCGGCAATGAGGCCCAAAGCTCCTGTGGGGATATTCAGCGTCACAATGAAGAGGTCTGCATACACAAACCACACAAAAACGCTGATGAGGCTGTTGCCCAGGGAGAGGTTAATTTCGTTGGTGCGCACGGCCTGTATCTCGTGCTTGCGAAGGTAGCGGCGGTAGGCAAGGACCTGCCACATTACGTGGATGGCTTTGTTCAGGTAACGGAACACCAGGAACATCTCGGCAAGGAAGAGGATGCTGAAAATGGAAACCTGGAATTCGCCCTGGCTCAGGAAAGGCTTCTCGAAGATGGACAGGTACAGGTCTTTGAATTCGAACACGCCCAGGGCCCAATAGGCGCAGATGGGCAGGGAACTCAGGGCCATCAGGGGAATGATGACTTCACGGATGAGGTCGTAGAACCAACTGGCACCGAAAAGCAGTTTTTTCTTGTCCTGTCCGGATACGTAAGTGATTTTGGCATCGTAGGCCTCCATGCGTTTGTTCAGCCGTTTCTCCTTGTACAGGAGCAGCAGTTCCCAGATAGAGGCGATCATCAGGATCAGGGCCAGCTGGAAGTACCACCATACCAGGATGATGAGGGCCATGAAGATGTAACCCACCAACCCGATAATGACGGCAACGGCCGTAATGGCGAAGGAAATCCAGCCAATGATGGTGTCTGTCCTGTCTGCCTTTCTGCCGTTTTGCAAGTTGGCGATGAGCTGCCACAGCGCCATTCCCAGGAGCAGGGGCGGGAAGAACAGGTTCATGAAGGAATTGGGCACGAACAGCACCCGGCAGCTGATGACAAACAGGGCCGTGAAAATGGTGGGCA
Organism: uncultured Bacteroidales bacterium; assembly: GCA_947305045.1. The sequence goes on from CAMZCW010000132.1 coordinate 2,446, forward strand.
GGTATATCCGGACACTGCGGGAGAGTTTGGCGGGTTCCAGACGGATGAGGAGGGCCGTGTAGATGGCCATCAGCAGGCCCAGGAACGTGTGCATGATGCTGATGGCCTTGCGCGCGGTGTCGTCTTCGACGCTCTCGTAGCTCAGGATAAGGAACACGACACAGCCCAGCAGCAGCGCCAGGTAGCGCTTTTGCTCTTTGGCCACCCGCTTTTTCAGCGGCTTGATGAATTTGTACGCAGGCCACAGCACCAGGGCGGACAGGCCCCACAGGAGGAAGAAGACCAGAACATACACGATGAGCCAGTAAATCCTGGCCGAGTTGATGAGCCGGGTGTTATTGGAAATCTCCTCGTCGGTATAGTTGGCTTCATTGCTGGTCAGCGCCTGCCAGATGTCGGAGAAACTGTATTTCTCGCTCATGTCCCTGCGGACCTTTTTCCAGTATCTTCCGGGCTCGGAGAGAATGGTGAACCAGGGTGTCTGCCCCTCTACAAATACTTTGTCTTCAATGATACCATAGTATTCCCGGGCGTACTTATAGGATTCTTCCATCCGCAGGCGGGCTTCCCGGTAATGGGTGCTGTCCGCCATCACCAGCTCCCGCGTCTGGGCATACATTTTCAGGAGCTCCGATGCGTACAGCATGCAGGAGTCGCGGTCCGCCTGGCCAATCTCGCTCAGGATAAACGCCGGCGTACCGGCCTCGCTAGTAACGGTGTCCTGCTGCGCGGCGGCGTTCATGGCTACGACGGTTTCCACCTGCTCGTGCAGGTTTTGCTCCAGGAGACTCTCGTTTTGCAGCAGATGCACATCCAGGGAGTCGTTGTGGTAGGCCAGGCTGTCCGGCACCACTTCCACATCCAGGAGCTCCGGCGGAAGGCGGCGGAGGGATTCGATGAGGCGCGCATAGCGGTTAATCTCCACATCCAGGGAGAACACAATGCGGTCGTACGGGGTGCGGTTCTTGTTGAAGTCTTCGTACTCACTGCTTACCTTCTCCAGCGCATAACTGATATCAAAGGCGTATTCCTGTTTCTGGGAGTACAGCATCAGGGACAGGTCGTTGCACTTTTTGACGATGTCCACCATCTTCTGGTGCTGAATCTCGTAGGTTTCCCGCTGCTCTTCCTGGATGCTGTCCATCCGCTTGTAATCGTGATACAGTTCACGGCGGAGGTTGGACAGGGTGGCGTCCAGGCCCATTCCGGTAAATACGGCCAAGGCGGGGACGGCGATGGCAAGCAGCAAGACGAGCGTGCTAAGGAGTTTCCGTTTCTTCATGTTCTCGACAATTAAAGGCACAAAGTTAGTATTTTTTTTGATTATCTTTGTCTTTTGTAAAATGCGTATTTTATGAAGAAAGTTTTGATTATGTTATCTGCAACGCTCCTTGGTGTCGCCTGTGCACCGAAAGGTCCCCAGGCTATCCCTTCCGACAAAGGGGTAGAGGCTAAGGTGGAGAAGGTCCTCAAGGGCATGACCCTGGAAGAAAAGGCCGGTCAGCTGGTCCAGCTGAACATCTCGGTGCTGGAGGACGGCACGCGCGAGGCCATCGACCCGGCCAAGCTGGAGAAGATTATCGGCCAGTATAAGGTGGGTTCTATCCTCAACGTGATGCACGACGCCGCCCATTCCCGTGAGCAAACCGCCGCCATGGTGCGCCAGATACAGGAAAAGAGCATGGAGGCTATCGGCATCCCTTGTATCTATGGTCTGGACATGATTCATGGTGCCTCGTACCTTACGGATGGCTCTTTCTATCCGCAGGAGATCAACCTGGGCGCTACGTTCAACCGCGAATATGCCCGTCTGATGGGCCGCGCCATGGCCTATGAGACCCGCGCCGCACAGGTGCCGTGGGTGTTCTCCCCGGTGATGGACCTGGGTCGCGACCCGCGTTGGCCGCGGTTGTGGGAAAGTTTCGGCGAGGACCCTTACCTGCAGGCAGAGATGGCCCGCGAGGAAACCATCGCCATTCAGGGCGAGGATCCCAATCATATCGACCTTGAACACTGCGCCGTTTCCATCAAGCACTTCATGGGTTATGGCGTTCCGGTGAGCGGTAAGGACCGTACGCCCGCCATCATCGCAGAGAACGACCTTCGCGAGAAGTTCTTTGCTCCGTTCCTGGCGTGCTTCCGTGCCGGCGCCCTCACCGCCATGGTGAACAGCGCCTCCATCAACGGCATCCCCACGCACGCCAACGCCATCCTGCTGAGCGGCTGGGTAAAGGAGGAACTGGGTTGGGACGGTATGTTCGTGACGGACTGGGCCGACATTGACAATCTCTTTGTGCGCGACCACGTGGCTGCCAACAAGAAAGAGGCCGTTGCCATGGGCATCAACGCCGGTATCGACATGATTATGGACCCGTACGATCCCGAGTGCGTGACGGCTATTGTGGAGTGCGTCAAGGAAGGCAGCATTTCCAAGGCCCGCCTGGACGACGCCGTGCGCCGCGTGCTGCGCCTGAAGGTGCGCCTGGGGCTGTTCGACAAGCCCAATTGGGACTATTCCTACCCTGAGTTTGGCTCCGAACAGTTTGCGCAGGAATCCTACGCCGCCGCGCTGGAAAGCGAGGTGCTGCTCAAGAACAACGGCATCCTGCCCCTTAAGGAAGGTGCCCGTATCCTGGTTACCGGCCCCAACGCCAACACCCTGCGTGCGCTTAACGGTGGCTGGAGCTACACCTGGCAGGGCAATGCCGATGCCTACGTGCCGCAGTACAAGACCATCTTCCAGGCCCTGTATGACCGTTATCCGGGCAAGGTGGCCTGGGTCCCGGGCGTGGTGTATGATCACAATAACTGGCAGAAAGACTTTGCCATCAATATTCAGCAGGCCAAGGATGCTGCCCGTGGCGTGGATGTCATCGTTTGCTGCGTGGGTGAAAACTCCTACTGCGAGACGCCCGGCAATATGGACGACCTCAACCTGTCGGCCAACCAGAAGGAACTGGTGAAAGCCCTGGCGGCTACCGGAAAGCCCATCGTGCTGGTGCTCAACGAGGGCCGTCCGCGCCTGATCGGGGACATTGAGCCGCTGGCCGCCGCCGTGGTAGATGTGATGCTGCCGTCCAACTTCGGTGGCAACGCCCTGGCCGCCCTCCTGAGCGGCGACGAGAACTTCTCCGGCAAGCTGCCCTTCACCTATTCCAAGCACATCAACGCCCTGCACACCTACGACTACAAGGTCTCCGAGCACCGCGAAACCATGGACGGCTCCTACAACTACGACGCCGTCATGGACGTGCAGTGGCCCTTCGGCTATGGCCTTTCCTATACCACATTTGCCTATAGCAACCTGGTGGTAGCCGGGGGCTCTCCTGTCATTTCGAGCGAAGCCGAAGGCGGAGTCGAGAAACCTCAATTCACCGCCGCCGATGTCCTTCGCGTGAGCGTGGATGTCACCAACACCGGCGCCCGCGCCGGCAAGGAGGCCGTGCTGCTGTACAGCTCCGACCTGGTGGCGTCCCTCATCCCGGACGTCAAGCGCCTGCGCGGCTTCGAGAAAATTGCCCTGGAGCCCGGTGAGACCAAGACCGTGACCTTCGAACTGCCGGCCAGCGCCCTCGCCTTTGTGGGTGCGGACGGCCGCTGGCGCCTGGAGGCCGGCGAATTCCGCCTCTCCTGCGGCGGCCTTTCCGCCATGCTCAACTGCACCGAAACCAAAGTTTGGGATACCCCGAATATCTGAGCAGACAAAACTTTTTCGCTCCCCTTTACGGATTGATTCTCTGAGCAGACAAAACTTTTTCGCTCCCCCTTTATGGGGGTAGAAAAAGTTTTCGTCTGCGAAGCATAATAGAAGAATAAGAATAGAGAAAAACTTATTGCAAAACTCTCTGAGAAAATTGGGTATGCGCTGGGTGATGCCGCTGCCAGCGGCATTACCTGGAAAGTGATGTCCATCGCATTCCCGTTCTTTTTCACCAACGTCTTCGGCCTCACCGTGGCCGACACTGCAGCCCTCATGCTGGTGGCCCGCCTCTTCGACGTGGTCACCGACCCGCTCATGGGCGCCATCGCCGACCGCACCCAGTCCCGCTGGGGCACCTATCGGCCCTGGCTCCTGTTCGGCGCCAT
>CAMZCW010000133.1 GCA_947305045.1 uncultured Bacteroidales bacterium
TATAACATTGGACCATACAATACGGGTTTTATGACTCTCATTTTCTTTTGACCCGAACCCTTTATCTAGATATAGGGACTGATTAGTTTCGCCAATTAGTTTAATACACTATCATTTGCGTAATGGATAAAATTTGCTAAATTTGTGCAGTTAACAAAAGAAAGTGATGAAAAACATAGTCCTAAAACAACGAGCAGAAAGGGATGACCTTGCATCAAGGCCATACTATTTCAGGAAGCATATTCAGGATGTGGCACCATATCTAGAGACTAATGTCATCAAACTGATAACCGGTCCCCGAAGGGCAGGGAAGTCCGTTTATGCATTGCAGATTCTGTCGGGGAAAAACTACGCCTATTTGAATTTTGATGACACCCAGTTGCTGGGTGCTTTCAATGAGGATGCGGTTATGCAAGCGCTTGCAGAGGTTTACCCCGGTTATGAGTATCTGCTGCTCGATGAAATACAGAATCTAGACTCGTGGGATGCATGGGTGTCTAAGTTGTATCGTCGTGGAGTGAACCTGGTCATTACTGGTTCCAATGCCAACCTACTCTCCAGCGAGATGTCCACCCTTCTTACAGGACGATATGTCGAAATCCAGATCCTTCCTTTTTCTATGGAAGAGACCCTGAAATATAGAGAGGCTCCGGTCAATGCAGAATTGCCCGATGAGAAAGCAAAGCTCTTTATAGAGATGGACGATTATCTAAAGAAAGGGGGGTATCCTGAAATCGTCAAGAACCGGGAGATTGAACAAGCTTACCTTACTGCACTATTTGACTCCATCATTCTGAAAGATGTGGCCCAACGTCATAAGATACGTAAGATAACAGAGCTTTACGACTTGGCCGATTATCTCATCAGCAACTATTCCAATCCTCTCAGTTATAACGAGATCGCCGAAGAACTGTCATTAGGTAGTGTGACAACGGTCAAGAAATTCTGTGGATATCTGGCCGAGCCGTATCTATTCTTCTATCTCCCTCGATTCAACAACAAACTGAAGGAGATGAAGAAGGCCCCCCGAAAGGTTTATGTCGTAGATAATGGCCTCATCTATACTCGATCATTCGAACTTTCCAGCAATAACGGAAGGCAACTGGAAAACATGGTGTTCATAGAACTGTTACGGAGAGGATATGACCTCAAGAAGTCTCTCTTCTATTATCGAACGTCGAATGACAAAGAAGTCGACTTTGTGATTCGGGATGGGAGAAAAGTTACCTCTCTGATTCAGGTTTCGTATGATATCTCCAAGACCAAGACACGCGAAAGGGAACTCGATGCTCTTGTTAAAGCATCAGAGGAATTGAAGTGCGATAATCTTATGCTCATCACTTGGAATCATGATGGTTCCGTTGAATACAGGGGAAAAAGTATCAGGATTATATCTATGGATAAATGGTTCATTGAGTAGTGTTTCGAGAGATATGAAGTCGCTCAGCAGGTTTATATTACTGGGATTTCCGTCACTGATTTCCCTGTGTTTCGTTCTTTCATGCAAACAAGCCGGCCGGCGGACGGAGATCGATGAGTCCGCATTTGTCTTCGAGACCTCTCATGTCGATGGGGATGAAAAGGAGTATTCGAGGTCGGCCGTTATTACAGGTCATATTTCCCACCACGAAGTATATCAGAACACAAAAGAGATCAGCATAACAATACCTTTTTTCGACCGGGTTTCCGACAAACAGACATCAACCATTTATGAGGACAGGTTTGCGTTCTCCTTGGTCCCATATGCTCCCAGAACCATTTCAATGCCACCATATATCGACCATCTGGTAATCTGCCCAGGCGACTCAATCCATGTTGAACTGGATTTCGCAGACCTGGGTAAAGTGGTTTACTCAGGTCAAGGCGCGGAGAATAATGAGAAATTCAACGTCTTTCACGTGGCCTATTATCTAAAGGGAGATTGGCCCAGGTTTTCGAGTTATGAGACAGACCCGGAAGGGAATCATCTCCGTGCTTATGAACAGGCCGGGGCTTTTGCAAAAGCCGCCAAGGAAAAACTGCAATCACATAGGGCTAGATTGGAGGAGTTCATCTCAGAAAGACGGCCTAGCCCGGAGTTAATCTCCCTTTGCCGTAAGGAAATTGAGGCCGACTATTATTCTGCTCTGATTCAAGGGCTTCTTATGTACAAGTCGGTCCAGGGAGAAGAAGTTTCAGACTTCTTCAGAACGGAGGAAACCGAACCATTATTCGATAAAGACTGTCTGAACAGCAATCTTTTTGAACTTGCTTCAAATATCAGTATGTGGGAGCTTCGCTCTCTGGATCAGAAAGAAGTTCGGCGACTTGCAGGCGACTATCCCTCGTTAGTCAGAACCCTGAAGCAATCCACAAAGAATGATATGCTCTTCCAGATGATGGTTTCCCACTTCTACAATCAACTTCTGGAAGCTAATGATGTCGATCGGTTTGAAGAGTCCTTTGACAGTTTCAATGAGAATGTTACATTCCCTTTATTAAAGCTTTCCACAAGGGACAGATACGTACTTAAAAAAGCATATCAGCAGAATCCCAGATCTCTGTCCGATGCAATTCTCAACGCAGATAAACCCCGTGACGGCCAAACAGTCGCAGTTAAAGAGAATGAAGGCGTCAAATTACTCCGTTCTATGATTGAACAAGAAGAACGGAAGGTGGTCTTCATCTGTATCGGAGCTACATGGTGCCCCGGCGTCAGGCAAGAGTTGCCCTATCAATTAAGCCTGGCCGAGAAGTTTCAAGGAAGGCCATTGCGAATTGTCAATTTCTTTATAGATAATGGGCCGGATGATATCAACACCGTAGCCCAAGGGATAGAGAATATTCACTTGACTGACGCTCAGCGAGCCGGACTTGATCCCATTCTTCATTTGGGAAGAGGAATACCTTTCTATATTCTCATTGACAAACAAGGCGTCATCGTGGACTTTGGCGAACACTTGCGTCCCTCTATACCAGAAACGACAAAACGGATTGAGGAATACCTTGGGCAATAAACGTTTCTACCAAATGGCAGAAGATACCACCAAGTCAATTTCCGATTATTTCCCGATGAAGAATATGTAACTAAATTGATAATCAATAAGATACATATTGTGCGGTAGAAATGTGGTACACAGAGTTCGTAAATAACTTCTGCGTCGCCGTGATAATCTGCATATTAGAAATGCGTCGGTGATGCTTTCGGGCACATTTCTTAACATCGCACATACTTATGAATGAGTATATGCAATGCTAAAAAAGGCAGATTCATCAGCCTACTTCAGGTAAATCTTTGCGATGACAGGATTGTCCCCGGCTGAGACAGTTTGAAGCACTTCCGGATTGGAGATGAATGGCAGGAATGCATCAAGGTTGGTGCCTGAAGGGTGTCTGACAGCGGCGGCGAGCAGCCCAGCATCGAGCAGGCAGTAGAGCGCATCCTCGTCTATCTGTCTCAAGGAATTGAAGAACGGGGAACTGTCGCTCATGCCAAGTGAGAACCATTTCCATTCACCTCCGCCCTTGCAGATGCCGTAGTCGGCCGTGACCTCACCCATATCCTGCGTGAACGTCTCCACTATTTGGTATTTTCCGTTCCTGATGTAGCGCTGTACTAGGGTAAACCTCTTCGAGAGCATGTACTCCGCCGCCGCGAAAGAATCGTCGAACTGGAAGTACCTTTCGCCAAGGGCAGTATCCCCGAAATCGAAGATAACTACGGGCGAAACTTCCCCTCCATCATAGCGATAGATGCCGGATCCGTAGGTGTCCGTAAAAAAAACAGACCCATTGTACGGGAAGAATATCGGTGCGGACGGGTCCATGGAGATGACTTTCGACTCGTCCGGGAGGAATGTCTCTATCCCACGGTCCTTCAACAGGGCAACCCTGTACGGGCGGCCAGCCCCATAACCGAAATAAGTGAGGATTCCCTCCGGCACGAAAAACGACTGGTAGCCAAGGTCTTCAACCGTGTTTTCCGACAGGATGCGGCCGTCAGCAGAATAATGTACCGCTCTGTTCGTAGCGTAAACGGCTGTCACTTCATCCCTGTCAACCTGAAAGTTGCTAATCCTGTCAGGCATCTCGCCGACTGGGCATCCGTCAATGTCAATGATCTCTCCGACTGGCCCTAGACTACAGAGGAACCTGCCTTCAGGCGAGAAACGGAAGATGTTAGAGGACAGCCTGTCGGCAACAATGTAGTCTCTACCGAGCAGACAGACTTCAGTGTTTCGTGCCGGTCCGACAGCGGAGCCTTTTGTCTTTTCGAGCGGTATGATTTCGATACTCTTGATGACATCCGTGAGAGCGGAGGCGTCGGCAGCAGTCTCAAAAACGACATTTCCCTTTTCGGCCTGGGAAGCACAGCACCAAAGCAGCGGGAGCTGTATGGCAAAGATGATAGTGCGGAATTTCATGGCTTCTATGATTTGTTTGAAACAAAAATAGAAAAACGAGAAACATCGCGCAACGGGCGTTTCTTTTTAAAATGCCAAAAGTGGCTCCCAATGCAGTGCAAGGCGGTTTTTGTATAGATAATGTTGCTATTTTTTCGGTCGCCCAGAAGAGCGTTTGTCGAAATACTTCAGCATGCGGGATTGAATCCTAGCATCCATTGACTCGATCTGGCGGCGTAGCCGGGAAATCTGCATGTTGACGGCCGGCCTGGTCTTGCCGAAGATTGCGGCAATCAGATATGTCGGCAGGCCGCCGGCGATATACAGCATCAGGCGCCGGTCGCTGTCCTTGAGGTCCGGCAACGATCGAATGAGTCCGGGCAGTCCCGAATCCGAGGTCTCGAGGGCCGCCTCCAGTTCCTGCCGGAACACGCGGTCGTCCCGCAGGTCGTCAAGTTGCTGGCGGAACTCGCGCAGGAGAGCGGCATTGTCCCCTTCAGGGGAATAGCGGCTGCAGAGCTGCTCATAAGAACGGAGGGCAAGGGCTAGGGCCGGAGTCACCGGCCGCTCGCGTTCAGCCTGCAGTTCCAGCCTGGCCTGGAGTAGCTCACGCTCGGTCTCCAGGCGGCGCTTGCGCTGCGATAGCACGAGGATGACGGCGGCAGCGGCTGCCAGGAGAAGCCCTGCAAGTGCCAGCATCCTCGTATGGCGCAACCTCTGCCGCTGAAGCCTCGCCTGCGTCATCAGGTTGGCCCTGGTGGACTCGAAGATATCCTGCTGTGCACGTTCGGTGAGTTTGTCCCACCCGTCAGTCAAATATATGCCGCTCAGTACTTCTGGCCAGGCCTCCTCATGCCCGCTGTCAACATAAGCTACGTATGCCTTGCGGAAATGCTTGATGGCCTTCTCGGTATCACCGGCTTTCATAGCCTCCTCAGCCAGAGCCTGCTCGCTCACGGCTTCGCGGTACAGGTGCTGGCGTTCCACCACAGAACAGGATACAAGCAGCAGTACGGACAGTATGATGGCGAAGCGGAAGGGGCTTCTCATACCGCCACGGATTAGGCTATATGAAAGCACCCAGTTCCACTGTCTAAGGTGCCATACCTGCTTTAATGTGCTGACTTTCATATCACCCGATGTAAGCTTCAAACTGAAAAACTAGTCTTTCAGACACCCTATCGGAACCACGTATACTCCATCATCGCGGCGGTATGCAATTTCTCCGATACCCACGAGAACCATCAAGAAGGATGGATTCTTCATCTTCGTAGGATCAATCTTGCCACGTAGCTTTATGAGCGTTTCCGCGCCGTCATTGATAAGGCTCTCACCACCAATCTTGATCTCGATGAGGCCGTAACTCCCGTCACGCAGATGAACGATGGCATCGCATTCAAGCCCTTCAGAATCGCGATAGTGATAAACTTCTCCAAGCATACCGGATGCATAGGTCCGGAGGTCGCGCACGGCCAGTCCCTCAAAGTGAAGACCGAACGTGCTGAAATCCGACAGCAGGTCTCCGGGGCCAATGCCTAGCACCGCGGTACCGATAGACGGATCTGAGTAGTACCTTGTATTGGTGGTACGGATAGCGCTCTTGGACCGGAGGTTGGGATTCCAGGCCTTGGATTCCTCAATCACAAAGAGTTTCCGAAGCGCCTCAATGTAGGCAGAGACGGTTTCAGCATCCATCCCTTTGGGCTCGTTTGCCTGCATATCTGCCGCGATTGTCTCATATGGGGCCTGGGAAGCCACGTTCCTGGCATACGAGCGCATCAGCTGGCGCACACGTTCCGGATTACGGCGGACCTTGTCTACCACGCGGTTCATATCCTTCTTGGCCACGGAATCCACATAGTCGAAAGCCTGATCCAGGGCGATGTCTCTTTCCAAGTCTATCGCTGCCGGCCATCCTCCGCGACAAAGGACGAAGGCAAGCTCTTCACGGGAGAGATTGCTCTTGGCATATATCTTCTCCGGAGCATTGAAGAGTTCCTTCAGACTGATGGAACCGTTGGACTCTCCGGATTCATAAAGCGCCATCGGGCGCATCTTCACCCAGCCGTACCGACCAGTACCGGAGTGGCGCATCT
>CAMZCW010000134.1 GCA_947305045.1 uncultured Bacteroidales bacterium
TGTCTTTCCTGGTCTGTCATTCCGGGAGTACTTGCTTAATCCGATGTTTTGGTGTTAATTCAAATGCAAAGATGGAGGAAAAAAAATTGATAAAAAATGAAGTTTGCTCTTGCTTTTAAATTTTTTTATGTTTACATTATTGCTCAAGCAGGCAAAAATTAAAATTTATCAATATATTGAATTTTAGCGTTTTATGGCATCGAATCCCTGTTCTATTTGGTAATAATAAATGTTCTTATTTTGAATAATTCCAAAATAAAGCAGGGTTTGAAATCCTCCTCTACAGCGCCTTGAAACCGCAGATTGTCAACGAACAGGCGTGGTTTTTCCGTCCTCGATTTTTACAATGAAATTGTCCGGAAATTTCTGTTGGTATTTTGTGTAATTCTTTTTCACCTCTTTTAGCGAGCGCGAAGTACCTATTACATATTTATACATTCTTCCTGCTTTCACTACGACAGGTTTGTAGCCGCAGAAGAAAGGATCCGTGAGGCTCATCTCTTTGGAGGTAACCAGGACCTGTACACCGTAAAGCGGGCCTTCCTGGGGCGTATTGTCGGCAGCATGCTGCCCTGCTTCCTGCTTCGTTTCCTCCCCTGTCGGGACTTCAGGCTTTGGCTCGGCAGGCTCCGTCGTCTGTTCCTCCGGCTGAGGCGCTGCCGGTGTAGCAGCGGGCTGCTGACCATTCTCAAGCGTGGAGTTATCGTACCGCACCTTAAATACGCTGAAAGCCCGCAGGAGATTGTCTGCAATGGCATCGCGACCTTCCGGGCTGCGCATGGTGGCCAGGTCGTCCGGATTGGTGATGAAGCCTACTTCCACCAGCACCGAAGGCATGGCCGTGCGCCAGAGCACCCAGAACGGGTCCTGGGATACGCCACGACTGTTGCGGATGGGCTTATGGCCCATGGTGTTGGCTACGTCTTCTGCAAACGCAAGGCTATTCCCCAGATGGGCATTTTGCATGAGGCTGAAGATGATGGACGACTGCGGGTCGTTGGGATCGAAGCCCTGATACTTGGCCTCATAGTTGTCTTCCAGCATGATAACGGCGTTCTCGCGCTTGACCAGGTCCAGGTTCTTGGAATACAGGTCGTTCCCTTTGCGCTGGGACTGCCCCAGGCAGTGGATGGAGTATCCGTTGGCGGTGGTCCCCTTCTCTACGGAGTTTACGTGGATGGAAATAAACAGGTTGGCGTTGGCCTTGTTGGCAAAAACTGCACGGTTTTCCAGTTCCACAAAAACGTCGTCCGTGCGGGTCATGCGAACCTCTACGTCCGGGTAGGCTGCGGAGATTTTTTGCGCAAGCCGCTTCCCGATATCCAGCGTAATGTTTTTCTCATAGGTTTTTCCGTCCCGGCTCACGCAGCCGGAGTCCTTCCCGCCATGCCCTGGGTCTATTACAACGGTTTTAAGGCGTATGTCTGCACCTTTCTTCTGGGCAGGCACGGGGATTGCAAGGACAAGGGCGGCCAAAAAGGCGGTTATATAGCGGCGTATGAACGGCATCATGCGAACTCGGTTTTGAAAATTGTGGAATAAGTCGTAATTTTGTACCTTATATTTATTGTACAAATATAGTAAAAAAACGCATAAATGGCAAGGAGGTTCCTGCAATATCTTGTTCTGACGGTGCTTATTTTCACCGTGGGCACCGTTCATTTGCAGGCACGCCGTTTCCGGCAACTGCCGGACTCCAGTTTTCTTGCCTTCCAGGATTCCAGTTTTCTCGCCTCCCGGGATTCCCTGCACAGGGCCGACTCCATAAAAGCTGCCCGGGCGGACTCCCTGGATCTTCTGCACAAGAGTTCGCTCGAGCGCCCGGCCTTTTCTACCGCAAAAGACTCCATTATCACAGATTTCAGTGGCGGGAAACGCATGATTTATTATTATGGCGGCGCCACGGTAACCTATCAGGACATGAAACTGACGGCGGATTACCTGGAATACAATATGAAAACCAACACGGTGTATGCCAGGGGCCGGAAAAACCTTGCTACGGGTGAAATGGAAGGTCTTCCGGAAATGACCGAAGGTGGGCAAAGCTACAAAATGGACGAGTTGTATTACAACTTCAATACCCAGAAGGCCCGTATTACCAATATGGTTACCCGGGAGGCGGAAGGTTTGCTTCAGGGAAAGAAAATCAAGATGGAGCCGGATAAGTCCATCAACATGCGCGACGGTGTGTACACCGTGTGCGACCTGGAGGATCCTCACTACTACCTGAAACTGAGTCTGGCCAAGGTGATTACCAAGCCTTCGCAGAAAACGGTGTTCGGACCGGCGTGGCCGGTGGTAGCCGGCGTCCCCATTCCTATCGGCCTTCCCTTTGGCTTTGTCCCCAAGAAACCGCAGCGCGCCACCGGTCTGCTGATGCCCACCTTTGGTGAGGAGCAGGCGCGTGGATTCTTTGCGCGCGACATGGGTATTTACTTTGTCATCGGCGACTATTTTGACATTTCCCTCACCGGTAGCTATTATACGTTGGGCTCCTGGTCGGCGGAGCTAAACTCCCGGTACAAAGTGAATTATAAATTCAACGGAACGCTGGCTTTCAACTTCTCCAATGACCAGGCCGGCGAGCGGGGCAGCACGGACTTTGTCCAGTCGCAGAACTTCGGTTTCCGCTGGTCGCACTCGCAGGATTCCAAATCCCATCCGGGAACAACGTTCAGCGCATCGGTGAACTTTACGTCCCCGTCCAACAACCGGTACAATGCCCGTTCCGTGTCGGATGCCCAGCAAAACCAGGTAGGCTCCTCCATTTCTTATTCCCATAACTGGAACGGCAAATTCAGCCTGAGCGTGAATGGTATGCACAATCAGAACACGCGGGACTCCAGCTATTCGTTCACCCTGCCCAACGTAACTTTCAACGTCACGCGTTTTTATCCGTTCAAACGGAAGAACCGGGTGGGCAAAGAAAGGATTTACGAAAAAATCTCTTTCGGTTATTCCACCTCCCTGCAGAACCGTATCAGTTTCAAGATGCGTGAACTGCAGGACTTTAAGATGGTAGATGGAGATTTTGTGTATAAGACCAATAAGGCGGGTGTCAGGTATCGGGAAAAGGAGTTTGGGGACTCTCTGGGTGTGAAAGCCCTCCAGAAACTGAATAATGGCATGTCGCACAATTTCCAGATTGGCCTGCCCAACTTTACGCTCTTCAAGTACATCAATGTTACGCCCAGTATAAGCTATGGCATGAACTGGATGTTCAACAAGGGGCGGCAGTACCTGGAAACAGAGCTGGACGAGAAAGGGAATCCCATTTTGGTCACGGACAAGGAGGGCAATCAAGTGATGGCCCAGAAAATGGTCTCGGATCCGGGAACCGCCTTCAATGGCTTTGGTGCTACGCATACTTATTCGGGAAGCGTTTCGGCCAGTACCCGTATCTACGGTATGTTCAATTTCGGCAAGCACCGGAAGGTTCAGGCTATCCGCCATGTGATTACGCCGTCCATGTCGCTGAGTTTCAGCCCGGAAAAGGGGACGTCCTTCAATGGCTGGCGAACGCTGGAGGCGTATTATGACAAGCGGGGAACTTACCATGCGGAGAGCCAGTATAATATTTACAGCATCGCCGGTCATCATAACTCCGTGTCCCCTCCCGGGCGTGGCAAGAGTGCTACCATGTCCCTGAGTATCGGCAATAATCTGGAAGCCAAGGTGCGTGACCTGAGAGATACCACCGGTACCGGTTCCAAGAAGGTGAAACTGCTGGATCAGCTTAATATCAACACCAGTTACAACTTTCTGGCAGACTCCCTGCGCATGCAGAACGTAGGCATTTCGGCATCGACCAACCTCTTTAACAAGGTGAATATCAGCGGTAACCTGAACTTCGACCCGTATGCCATTGACGAGAAAGGCAAAAAGATCAATAAACTGAATATTGCGGCAACGGGCGTTCCTTTGCGCCTGACTAACGCATCTCTGTCGGCTTCGTTCTCCCTGAACGGGAAAGGGGCCATCAATGGCAACGATGGTTCGAAGGGGAACGGCGGAGGTGGAAACAATGCCGATGCCAATTCTTACCAGCGCATTTATTACCACCCCATTACCGGAGAATATATTCCCGGTGGTTATGTGTATTACATGAACCCTAACTCGCCGTGGTCGATCAACGTGAGCTATTCGTTCAACTATGCCAAGAGTTATACGTACCAGAATGCGACCAAACAGCTGGTTGTGAATAACAAATTTACGCAAACCATTAACTTGAGCGGCAATATCAAGCTTACTCCCCGTCTGAGTATCCAGGCTACGTCCGGCTTCGATATCATGGCCTTGAAATTTACCACCACGCAGTTTAGCGCCACCTATGACCTTCACTGCTTCAATATCGCCGTTTCATGGGTGCCCATGGGAACGTACAAATCGTATAGTTTCCGTATTGCCGCCAACGCCGCCGCTCTGGCGGATTTGCTGCGCTACAAGAAGAGCGACAGCTACATGGATAACCTGCTTCGATAATCGGGGCTATTTATTTTGTATTCTTGATTTAATTGCCTATCTTTGTAGTGGCAATCCAATCGGCTTGCCTTCTTTTACAGAAAACATATTCTTATTTTATGCCCTATAAGTTACAAGAGCTGAATGAGATGAGCGAGGAACAGCTCAGAGCCCTCGGTGAATCTCTCAATATCAAAGGTTCCAAGAAAATGGATTTGCATGCGCTTGGGTTTGCCATTCTGGACGCTCAGGCTACCCTTGCTTCGCAGAATCCAGAGGAGGAGCCCAAACAGAAAAAACGCGGTCGTCCCCGCAAGACGGAGAAAACGGCGGATGCTAAGCCGGCAGAGGAAAAGCCCGTAGCGGACAAGCCCGCCAAGAAGGTTTCTGCTGCCGCCAAGGAAGCGGAAAAACCCGCAGAAGACAAGGCGGCCCCCAAGCGTGGACGTAAACCCAAATCGTCCGCAGATCAAGTTAAAGCGGAAGCCGCTGCCGTGGAAGAGAAAAAGCCGGAACAGAATAAAGAGCAGCTCGCCGTGGATGGCAAACAGTTTATTCATACGCTCTTTGACGACCTTAAGGACGACGAAACCCAGCTGGAAGAGGCGGAAGCTCCCAAAGAGGAAGGAAAACGTTCGCGCGGGAAACAGCGCATTAAAGGACAGCAGCAACAGCAGGCGCAGGCACAGCCTCAGCCACAGGCGCAAGCGCAACAACAGCAGCAGCAAAACCAGCGCCCGCAGCGTATAGAGTTCGAAGGATCCGTAGAGGCCACCGGCGTGCTGGAAATCATGCCGGACGGGTACGGTTTCTTACGCAGTTCAGACTACAATTACCTCAATTCCCCGGACGACATTTACGTTTCCCAGCAGCAAATCAAGCAGAATGCCCTCAAGAACGGAGACACCGTCACCGGTGAAATCCGTCCGCCCAGAGAGGGAGACAAATATTTCCCGCTGGTTAAGATCAAGTATATCAACGGCCGCACGCCGGAGTTTGTCCGGGACCGCGTCCCGTTCGACTTCCTCACTCCCCTGTTCCCCACAGAGAAATTCAACCTGCTGGGTCATGGGCACGAGAAAGACCAGAGCATCCGCATTGTGGATATGTTCACACCTATCGGCAAGGGACAGCGCGGCCTGATTGTGGCGCAGCCTAAAACGGGTAAAACCATGCTCCTGAAGGCCATCGCCAATGCCATTGCAGACAACCATCCGGAGGTATACGAGATTGTTCTCCTGATTGACGAACGTCCGGAAGAAGTGACGGATATGCAGCGTTCCGTAAAGGCAGAGGTGGTTGCATCCACCTTCGACGAACCTGCAGAGCGCCACGTCAAAGTGGCCAACATGATTCTGGACAAGGCCCGTCGCCTGGTGGAATGCGGGCATGACGTGGTTATTCTGCTGGACTCCATCACCCGCCTGGCCCGCGCCTACAATACCGTTCAGCCGGCTTCCGGCAAGGTGCTCACAGGCGGTGTAGATGCCAATGCCCTGCAAAAGCCCAAGCGCTTCTTCGGCGCTGCCCGTAACATCGAGAACGGCGGTTCGCTCACCATCCTGGCTACGGCCCTTACGGAAACCGGTTCCAAGATGGATGACGTTATCTTTGAGGAGTTCAAGGGTACCGGCAACATGGAGCTTCAACTGGACCGCAACCTTGCCAACAAGCGTATCTTCCCGGCTGTGAATCTGGTGCTTTCCTCTACGCGCAGGGATGACCTTTTATACGACCCTTACACCAACAACCGTATCTGGATTCTGCGTAAACTCCTGTCGGACATGAACCCTGTAGAGGCCATGACCTGGATGCAGCAGCACATGGACGAATTCAAGACCAACAAGGACCTGATAGACAACATGTCCAAGTTCGGCAGATACGATTAATGTCATTCTGAACAACCTCTGTCATTCTGAACGAAGTGAAGAATCTCTATCAGGACACCATCGTTGCTCCGGCC
>CAMZCW010000135.1 GCA_947305045.1 uncultured Bacteroidales bacterium
GTGCGGGTGAAGGGACTCGAACCCATACGCCGTAAGGCACCAGATCCTAAGTCTGGGTTGTCTACCAATTCCAACACACCCGCATGGGAATGCAAAGGTAAGGATTTGTTTTGATTCCGCAAAAAACAATTGGAAGTGCGGGACAGAATCCCCGGCTTTGCATAGTTAAGCGGATACTTATTATTGTTGCTGGCAGGGCTGCAAGCGGGCAAGGCTATTTTAGCCGATACAGGGTTTGACTGGCCAGCGACAGTTTCAGTTTAAACATGTTTTTTCCCTGGTAGAAAACAAGGTCCAGGGTGGTGCCGTCGTTTTCAAAATAAAATGTGCGCAGTTCCTTGCCTTTGACGATGGGTTCGGCCCAAACGAGAAGGTATTCGCCGGAAGCTTTGGACTTGGCCACCACGGCCAGATGGTCCCGTAACAGCACCTTGGCTACGGTATAACTTCTCCCTTTTTCCTTCCTGGCGGCCTGGAAAGCCTCTACCAGCGAAGCGTCTTTGTCCAGCTTGCCAAAGGCCAGCTTGACCTGCTGGGCCGTGAGGGCCTTGGGATTGCGTTCCTGCCACCATTGGAGGGAGGCATCCGTGAGGGAATCGGCCCGGGTCAGTTGGACCAGGGAGGGGTTTGTGCTAAAGCGCTGGACCAGCCAGGCCACTTCCGGCGTGAGGGTGAGCCCTTCCATAGCCTCCGGGCTCTGGCCTTCCAGCCGCCCGTCCGGGAGCACCTTCCCGTAGAAAAGGGCCTGATACAGGATATCTTTCTCGGGGAGATACAAGGCCTCAACATATTCCGTAGGGCCGTTATAATAGGCAAAATGCAGATAATTACGGCCGCCCGTTGGCGCCACCAGTTCGATGGGCCCGGCCAGGTCTGTAAACGGCAGGTCCGACAGGGTATAGTTTACCAGCGTACGGCCGCTGAAAAGGGTGCCGTCCTTTTCCAGGACGCGAAACTCCAGGTTGTCGGCCAGTACAAGAATATAATCCACATTGTCTTTGCGCCAGCCCACGGCATCCAGGCACTTCCCGGCCTTGGAGAGCGCCTCTTCATGGGGAATGGGCGAGGTGTTGTGCTGCTTGATACGGGCCTCCGCCAATTTGCGGAAGTGAGACTCCGGATGTTCTTCCACAAAGGCTTTCACGCCTTTTGCGTCTTCGGGATTAAGTGCATAGAACAACAGCGAATCCCTGAGCCTGAGCACCTTTGGGGCATAGGCCGATTCCGGGAACTTGTCCATGAACTTTTCCGCCGCCTTCACGGTGGGCTTTTTGAGGAGTTTGGTGTACTGCGAGGTCTCCGCCTTGCTCTGCCCCAGCACCACCTGCGGCAGCAGCACCCATAACAGTAAAAGAATGCGTTTCATGCCGTAAATATAGTGAAAAAATGTCATCCCTGTGCCACTCTCAGGGCTCCAATAAGGCTCAGAGGAAGTTTTGATTTGCAAAAGATTATTTCCGATTGCTCTCTCAGCACGGACCTGCGCACGAAATGACCCAAACTTGTGCGGAAGATGATGCTACAGCCTAGGGCAGCGCACGGATTGGCCCGTTTTTGTGCGGAGGAGTAGGCTATAGGACGGGCTGGCCAGTCAACCCCATAGTCCTAATAAACGTACTGCTCCACGTAGGCCATTACCTCTTCTCGGAGGGAGGGCGGGCACAGCGTGGGGTCGTTCAGGTAGGGACCGTGCATGCCCAGGGGATTGAGGACCATCTTCACGTTGGGGCCCACCGATTACGCTTTGGCAAATTCCAGACAGGCCCAGTCTTCGCGCTCCGAGGAACCCTCAAAACGCAGCCCCAGTGCCTCTGCGGCCTCACGGACGGCAGGAATATCGGCCGTATAAAAGCCGCTGAGAAGCAGCCGTCCACCCCGGCGCAGCGAGCGGAAATAGGTGGGCAGGTCCTCCAGAATAATGTTTCGGTGAATATTGGCCAGCAGGACGTCATATGTGCCCATTTGCAGGAGAGAGGCATCTCCACAGGCTACCTCCACGCGCGAGCCCACGCGGTTCCAGTGCGCGTTGCCCCAGGCGCTCCGGGCAGCCACGGCGTCAATGTCCACGGCAAACACCTTCCGTGCGCCCATTTTGGCCGCCAGAATGGCCAGCACGGCCGTTCCGCAGCCCATATCCACTACCGAATGCCCGCGAATCACGCTCTCCAGCCCCAGCATGCGCTGCATCATCATGTAGGTGGTTTGGTGGTAGCCGGTGCCAAAGGCCATTTGCGGGTCTATCCAGATGTTAAATCGCGTACGGGGCACGTTCTCGTTGAATTGGGCCTTGATGGTGACCTTGCCGTCCACCACGATGGGCCGGAATTCCTGCTCCCAGGCCTGGTTCCAGTTACGTCCCTGCACCGGCACGGCCTTAAATTCCACGGCCGCAGGGTACCCGCTCAGAATGACCTTGACGTCTGAGGGCCGATACTCCGTGGTTTGAATATAGCATTTGAGGAAAGGCTCTTCCGTGACGAAGGAGTCAAAGGGCAGTTCGGAGAGTTCGGCCGTGAGAATCTCGGCCATCTCCTCGGTGTAGGGGTCCAGGCGGACCGACACTTCCAGGTATTCAAAGGTATTCATCGGACGAGTTGCAAAACATCTTGTTTGATGGCCTCGCGGCGGACGCTTACATGTTCCAGTACATTCTTCTGCAGGGTAGCCAGGTCTTGCACCTGCTGCTCCAGTACCTGCTCCGGAAGGGTTTCCGCAGCGGCGGTTTCGGTAGCGTCTGCGGGCTTTTCACCGGTAGGAACTTCCGCCGTCCAGTACTGCCCGGTGCGGTTCTCCTGCAGGGCTTTCTCCACGCCAATCTCAAAGATATTGTGGATGGCGGCCACCAGGCTGTACTGCGCCTTGTCCAACTGCTTGGTAAATACCGGCACGTTGGCATTGCGGTAGCGCGCTTTCCCCATCCCGTAATGGATGTGGTCGAAGTCTTCTCCCCAGGCGTTGAGCCCGAATTTCACCAGCAGCGGCGAGCGAATCACGGAAATATGGTAGTTGAACGCGTTGTCCAGCCGCTGTGTGCCGCTGGCCGCCAGTTGGTACCGGTCCACATCCAGCACAAACGGGAACACCTCCAGCACATTGTTCTGCACAATGCCCGTTACGGCCATGTTGTCAATGCGCGCCTTCTGCTTGTCCTTGAACATCAGGAGTTTGGCAATCTTGGTGAACTCCTTGCTGTCCTTGAGTGTCAGGTCCTTTCCGGAAATGCGCATCACTCCGTCCACGGACGGTTTCACCAGATTCATGAGCGTGTCGATATCCGTCGTTGCGGCCAGTTCGCAGTCCAGGTCTCCGGCAAAGGAGGTAAGCATGGGCATGAGCGTATCTACAGACGGGAACAGGGTAATCACCTTTTCCGCCGTAATATCCACCAGGTTCAGGTCGAATCCGGCCTTGATATCCTGCTTGGAGCGCGTTGCATAGAACCCTTCGAAGTAAATATCGCCCATGTTGGATGCCGCTACGGCGTTGGTTACCTGCAGCGTCCGTTGGCGCATAGCTACGTCCATCGACGCCCAGTTCACCAGGAGGCTGTCGTATTTGATCCCGGTCGATTCCAGGGTAAAATCCACTTCCAGGTTTCCCGGAATGACGATGAGCTTGCTTGCGGCGCTGTCCGGCAGTTCCGCGGCGTTTACGCTTGCTTCGATGGCCTCGTCCGACATCCTGGCCGCCGGTTGGTAGGTGGAGTAATACGCATAAGCGCGCATTAACTCATTGACGTCGATGTACTTACTTTGGACATCGGCCTTCAGTTTGAGCCGGCTGCGCCCCCTGCCGATGAGCGCCCGCCGAAGGCCCGTGAGCCGTGCTTGGGCGCTGAGGTCCGATGCGCCGGCCTGGACTGTAAGGCTCTTGAGGTCCAGCGTGTCGTTGTCAAACGAGCCTTGAACACCGCTCAGGCGTGTTCTCAGCGGGAAGGCCGGCATAAAGATTCGTCCGCCTTCCATGGCCAGGTTGCCGTTGAGGTCCCAGTTGCGCACATAGTTACGGATGCCTTCGCCCAGGTTGAGACGAATGTCCGAGGCGGCAAAATCGTCCGCCTTGACAGGCGCGCCGGGAGGTCTTCTGCGCCGTAGGCTATCCCGCGGGAACACCTTGCGCTGGTGTTTTTGTGCGCCGATATCAAACTTTACGTCCCGCAGCGCGTACATGTTTTCTCCCAGCCGAGCCCGCAGGCGGCCGCTCTTGGAGGTAAGCCGCAGGTGAGGGGCGGGCCGCATCTGCGACGCCGGCGTCACGCGGAAGGTTTCCACATTGTCTTTGAGGCCGATACTCATGCCTTCTGCATCCCGCAGGCGCAGGCTGCCTACTTTTACCAGGCCCATGAGCGGAGTGAGCTGCTTCCCGCCTTTGAGGATATCGGCCGAATTTTGCATGAGGACCGTGAACTTGCCCCCGCGGATGAACATTTGCTCACCCATGCTGGCGTCCAGGGTATCGGCATGGACTTTTAATGCCAGCACCCGTGCACCTTCACGGATGTTTTTGTCAATTTTGTTGCCCTTGGTGGCCAGGTTCACCTCCAGTTTGGGCAGTTGGGCCTGGATGGTGTCCATCTGCACGCTCAGGTCCGTGGCGGTGAGGTCTGCGTTGATTTCTGCTGCGCCGATATGCACCATGTCCAGCTGCGAAAGGCGGGCTTTGGCGCTGAGCGTAGCGTCAATGGTGCCGCTGGCGTCGATCCCCTCCGTAAAAGCCTGTGCCAGGGAGTCTGCCCGGGCGCGGATACGGCCGCTTACGGCCAGCGCAGGGTCTTTGCCGAGCAAGTCCCTGGCGCTGCCCTTGAGGTTAAGATGGGCGCCGTAGATATCGACCATCAATTTATGCAGGGTGGCGTTCACCAGCGGTACCTGACCATTGCCGTAGGTGCCTTTGGCAGAGGCATCCAGACTCAGCACTGCATTGGTTTTCAGGTTTTTAAGGACCGGGAAATTGTTCTCGTATTCGCGGAGGGTGCGGCCCAGCGGAAAGTCCGTAGTGCTGGCGCTGAGGTCTATGTCCAGATTGCCGTTGGCGCGGTACCACACCTCTCCTTTGGCCTGCAGGTTCAGGGCCGATACGGCCAGGTTCAGTTCATGGATGTTCGCGCCCATTTCCTTGGGCGCAGCTTGCTCCAGCGTAGCGTCTGCGTCCAGGTGGATGGGCACTTTGAGGCGGCCGAAATCCTCTGTGCGAAGGTGGGTCCGGGCATCCAGTTCAAATTGGACCCGGCAGTCCTGGGCGTTGATGCGCAGGCGTTCAAGGGCCAGGGCGACGGTGTCCGCAGGAAGACGTCCGGAGACAAAGAGAGAGTCTATCGCAAGCTGGGTCCGGGCATACTTGAGGTTCTCGGTTTCCAGATTGCCGTCCAGTTGCAGGCGGCGCATGGTGAACAGGCCGTGCAGGGTGTCTGCCGGATCTGTAAACACAATGAAGGGACGGTCTGTCAGGTGGATTTCCCGCAGTTTGATGGGCGGGAGCGGCTTAGCCGTGCTGTCTTTATCTGCAGTTGTGTTAGCGCCCCCGAGGGGGAGGATATCCCAGTTGGCCGCCGTGGAGTCAAAATAGTGGGCAAAGATGCGGGGACGCGTGAGGGTAAGGCTGTGGATATGGATGGTTCCCCCGAGCAGCGCCACATAGTTGAGTTCCACATCCAAGTGCCTGAAACTGGCCAGGGTATCCTGCCTGGCTTGCCCGTCCCGCCCGTCCTTCCCGGCTTGACCGGGAATCTCGTCCTTGCCGTCTCTCCCGTCATTCCCGGCTTGACCGGGAATCTCGGGTCTCTGCCACCCGGCCCTCATAAGGCTGAACCGGCGGCTGCTCTCCGTGAACAGGCTGTCATACCTTTCGTACCGACTATGCGGATAGGTGATAGAAAAATCCCTGGCCTCCAAGTGCAGGAAAGGAAAACTCTTGATAACGTGTGCTTTAACCTCGCTGAAATGCACTTCCCCCTCCACATAGTCCGCCGCCACCCGGTTCACGATGCTCGTGAGCACCTTAGGCCGCAGGATCACCTGCAGCGTAACCAGCACCAGTAAGACCAGTCCCAGCACGGAGCCCAGTGTCCACAGCAACCCATTCCGTATGCGTTTCCACGTTTTCATCCTTACAAAGTTAATCATTCTCCCTGAACTGAACAACCCCTTTTCCTCCCATTCTTCTCATTCCTCCCATTCTTCTCATTCCTCCCATTCTTCTCATTCCTCCCATTCCTCCCATTCCTCCCATTCTTCTCATTCCTCCCATTCCTCTCCAGTCCCCCCTGCTTTCGAAGATCCCTCCCTGGCCCCCGTTAAAGCACACCCACCCCTCACAGAGTAGCCTCCAGGGCATTCCCCCCGTGCTTTAACCACCCTCCCTGGCCCCCGTTAAAGCACACCCACCCCTCACAGAGTAGCCTCCAGGGC
>CAMZCW010000136.1 GCA_947305045.1 uncultured Bacteroidales bacterium
AATTTACAACTTTTTTGCGGAATCGCTCACAACGCGGCCATCTGTTTCTCCATGGAGGTTTTGGGGGTAGTCAGTGCGGTGAGCGGCGCAGGTCAGTGCGGTGAGCGGCGCAGGTCCGATTTCATGTGGGGGACCTGCGCCACCAGAACGCCCACAACGCCATTTTTCGGCGCAGGTCCGTATCCCCAAATCGGGCCTGCTCCATCCACCCCACCTTCCTGCTCCATATTTGTAGTAATTTAAGGTTGTCCCAAACGCAAAAGTATGGAGCGGTGTTTATCCGGGAAGAGGCTCTCGCAAAGCCCAAGCACAAATAAACAATACTCTACACTCGTATTTGGGGCCGTGCAGAACGCACGGCACACCATTTCCGAGTGAAGAATGCATTGCTTACCCTTGTGCTTTAGTGAAACTTGCGAGATTTCTTCCCAAGGATAAAAGCTATACACTTTCATCAAATATGTCTGTCCTACTGGACCTCCACAAGATAGCAATAGTTTTGGGGATTACCTATACTCCTTGCCGATAAAAAAGACTCGCCGAGGCCGCTACCCCAGCAAGTCTATCTCATAGCCTGCCAACTAAGACAAATTCTTATAACGTATCAATCTGCTCTCTAGTTAGCCCTGTGGCCTCCTGGATAATCCGGGAATCCACGCCCAAATCCCGTAACCTATGCGCCATCGCCCTCTTTTCCTCCTCACGACCTTCCTCACGACCTTGCTTCACCCCCTCCTTGCGGGCGTACTCGTTTTCCGCGATGCGGTCCAGTTCCGTTCTCATAATGCTTGTTACCTCCTGTTGTTGTTTAACGGTCATGTTTGCATAGGCGCTGGCCTGGAAAAGAAGCGGAAACAGCCGGTCCTCAAATTCCTTCGGGCACTCGCTCAGCCGGTTCATGTACTTCATGGAGTAGGCCAGCTGCTCTGTCACCGTCTTGCACTGCTCCGGCTTACCAAAGGGCACTTCCAATCGGCCCAGTTCCACAAAGCCAAAGTACAGCGCTTTCGTCATCACTTCGCCCGTGCGCGGCGAGCAAATCTGGTAACTGCTCACCAGGCCCTCCTGCAGGATGGCATCGTCCTTATGGTCGATGCGGAAGTTAATGAAACTCAGTACATAAATGGGCATGAGGCCGTAGTCCATCGGCTTTGCTTTCCCCTCGCGTATGTCCCTGAGTTTCCTCTCCAACTGCATCCGGATGGGGAATGAGGCATAGCACACCATGCGGTCTGCGTAACTCTCCTGTGGAAGGCACTGCATTTCCACAATGAACATGTCCCCACTCTCCGAAGTACATACCGCATCAAAATTACTAATTTTGTCCGAAACCGCCAAACCATGCTGCTCGGTGGGTTCAAATTTCAGCTTTTTGATACGCATGCCCGGAATCATGATTTCAATCATCCGGGCCAGGAGTTCCTCATTGCCCGGGGTGAAGATAACCACCTTGAAGGCGTCATTGTTTAGGATATTCACATATTTAGTCATAACCATAATAATTTATGACTGCAATAATATGCAAATATTTTTTAGTCACTCCGGTTCTGGTGGCCGCTAAGCGGTTGATAATCAGCAAGATGCTAATAATCCTCGGCGCAAAACGGAACGAGGATTTTCAAGAAGTGACTGAGTAACAACAAGTTAGCGACCACTGGCATTGTGTCGTCGCAAGGAAAGCGGGGACCTTCCTGGGCCCTTTCATGGTGCCCGGGAAGGTTCTCCGCTAACCGCCGAGCCGCGTATTGCGAGGCGGTGGTTCCGTGTCTTGGAAGCCGCCGCACTGGGTTGTGTGCGGCGGCGCTGTGCTCCGCACGGCGCAGGAGGGCGTGAGGAATGGGGCCACACTTGCATTAGAGGACCGCTGGCGGCACGGTTTGGCCCCATATCGTGCCGCTGGCGGGCCGAAAGGTCCGCCATTGCTACGGTTTCGCCCGTTTTCGCGCCCGTGGCGGTCCTCCTTGCCCTTGAAGGTCCCCCCCCTGGACCCTCGACGACACGATTTTGGTGGCAGCTAAACGGTTGATAATCAGCAAGATGCTGATAATCCTCGGCGCAAAATGGAACGAGGATTTTCAGGAAGTGGCTGAGTAACAGTGAGTTAGCAACCAGCGGACGATACGGACATGCACCGCTGACAGCACTGACCTGCGCCATTGACCGTACGGACCTGCACCGCTGATGGCATAGCCCTGCACCATTCCCCCACCGACCTGCACCGCTGACAGCACGGACCTTCACCATTCACCCTACTGACCTGCGCCACTGACATCACGAACCTGCGCCATAGCTGCAGGAGATGCCCGGGTAGGGCCGGCCACCCGGGAGGAGCAACCCCAAAGCCCCCACCCCGGGACGGAACCAAAAAGGCCACCCGGAGACCGGGTGACCTAAAAAATGGTAAAGCCGTAAGCCGCTTTCTGTTTTTAAATCTGTCATTTATCTTCGCAACCTACCCCCCGACATCAGGCGGGCAGCCCTCAACTGCCGGTATATTTGGTCTTGCAGGCCCGGGCAACGTACCCGTTACAAGTCGCCTTGCAACGTCGTGGGCGCTTACCCCGCGTTTTCACCCTTACCGGAGAAAAAAAAGAAAAACTCCGGCGGTTGTTCTCTGTTACGCTGCTTAAAGATTACTCCCTACTGTGCTTTCCACAGCCGGGTGCCCTTCCCTGTGCGGACTTTCCTCAGGGCACAAGGCCCCGCGACAGATCGCTTTACCATTAATACAGGGGGCTCTGCCCCCTCAAACACCCCCGCGGCTCCCGGGCTAGTATGTCCTCTATGAGGACACGCCCTCCGCCGGCGCTCTGCAGAGCGCCATGACTCGCATTTCAGCGAAGCCTCGGGAGCTGCAAAGGTACGAATTATTTTTTAAACCAGGCCAGGGACTTGGCGCAAAGGTCGGAGATGGCTTTCCAGTCCCCTGCCTTCACCACTTCCTTAGGGAAGAGCTTGGAGCCCATACCCACGGCAGTGACGCCGCTCTTGGCCCAGGCGGTGAGGTTCTCCTCGGTGGGTTCCACCGCGCCGGTGCACATCACCATGGCCCAAGGGAGCGGGCCCAGGATGTTCTTCACGAAGGAAGGACCGCCCACATTGCCGGCCGGGAATACCTTCACCAGGTCGCAGCCGAGCTCCTGCGCATGCACAATCTCGGTCACGCTGCCGCAGCCGGGGCTGTACGGGATACCGCGCCTATTGGCTACCGTCACCACTTCCTCTACCATGCAAGGGCTCACCAGGAAATCGGCGCCCATCTGCATGTAAAGGGCAGCGGTGGGGGCATCCAGGATGGTACCGGCGCCCAGCACCATGTCCGGGCACTCCTTGCGCACAAAGGCCATCACTTCCTCGAATACCTTGTGGGCGCCGTCGCCGCGGTTGGTGAATTCGAAGGCACGGATACCACCGTCGTAGCAGGCCTTTACCACCTTCTTGGAAATCTCAGGATCGGCGTTGTAAAACACCGGGACAATACCCGTGGAACGGATAATGCCGATTGTGTCGATTTTATTGAATTTGCTCATAACTAACGACTTACGCGGCCGCTTCCGCCGCCTTTGATTAAACCTTCCACCTCACTGACCGTCACGCGGTTGTAGTCCCCAAGGATGGTGTGCTTGAGGCAGGATGCCGCAGCGGCAAACTCAATGGCTTCCTGGTCCGTATCGTATGCGAGAAGGCCGTACAGGAGGCCGCCCATGAAGGAATCGCCACCGCCCACGCGGTCCACAATGTGGGTGATGTCGTAGCGACGGCTCTGCCAGAGGGTCTTGCCATCGTACAGCACGCCGCCCCAGGTGTTGTAGTTGGCGTTGATGGAGCCGCGGAGGGTGATAGCCACCTTCTTGCAGCGCGGGAATTTCTCCATGAGCTGCTGCGCCACGCTCACAAAGATGTTCTGGTCAATCTCGCCACCGGTCTTTTCTGCGTCGAAGCCTTCCGGCTTGATTCCGAATTCCTTCTCTGCATCTTCCTCATTGCCCAAAATGAGGTCGCAGCCGGCCACCAGGGCAGGCATAACCTCTGCAGCAGTCTTGCCGTAGTTCCAGAGTTTCTTGCGATAGTTGAGGTCGCAGGAAACCTTTACGCCCATCTCGTTGGCCACCTTGATAGCCTCCAGGCAAGCGTCGGCCGCACCCTGGCTCAGCGCGGGGGTGATACCCGTCCAGTGGAACCAGTCTGCGCCTTCCAGCACCTTGTGCCAGTCCACCATGCCGGGCTGAATCTCGGAAATGGCGGAATGCGCACGGTCATAGACCACCTTGGAACCACGGGCCACGGCACCGGTTTCCAGATAATAGATACCGACACGGTCGCCGCCGTACACAATACCGTCCACGTTTACGCCGAAGCCCTTGAGCTCGGAAGTGCACATGGCGGCAATGTCGTTCTTGGGAAGACGGGTCACAAAGTGGGCGTCTACCCCGTAATTAGCCAGCGACACGGCCACATTGGCCTCGCCGCCACCAAAGGTAGCATCGAACTGATGGGCCTGCGAGAAACGCTGGTACCCGGGGGTTGAGAGGCGAAGCATTACTTCGCCGAAGGTTACTACTTTTGCCATAAATATTAGGTTAATAATTAGTTATCTCATCTCCGTATACGGAATCTTGTCCATGTCGCCATAGTCCAGGTTTTCTCCGGCCATGCCCCAGATGAACATGTAGTTGGAGGTGCCGGCAGCGGCGTGAATGCTCCATTCCGGGCTCATGATGGCCTGCTCATTGGCCAGCCATACCACCCGCTCCTGCTGGGGCTCACCCATGAGGTGGCAAATCATATTGCCCTCGGACACGTTAAAGTAGAAGTACGCCTCAATGCGGCGGGCGTGCGTGTGAGCGGGCATAGTGTTCCAGACGCTGCCGGGCTTGAGTTCGGTGAGGCCCATCTGCAGCTGGCAAGGGCCTTCCTCCAGCACATTGTTGACGATGAGCTGGTTAATGACGCGGTCGTTGGAGTCTTCCATCTTGCCGGCGGCAAAGGAATTGGCCTTGAGGGAGCCTTTACGGCCGTCAATGGTAATGAGCTGCGTCTTGTAAGCTTTGTGCGCAGTGGCGGAATTGAGGTAGAACTTGGCCGGGTTGGCGGCATCCTTGCTCCTGAAAATCACCTCTTCATTCCCCCGCCCCACATACAGGGCCTCCTTGAACTTGAGGACATAGTCCTTTCCATTCACCGTGACAATTCCCTCGCCACCCACATTGATGACGCCCAGCTCCCGGCTGAAGAGGAAATACGGCGCTTTAAGCGGGTCGATGGTTTCCAGTTTGAGGGCCTTGGTGGCCGGCACGGCACCGCCAAAGATAAAGCGGTCGTACATGGAATAGGTGAGGCGGATTTCGTCCGCCACCATCACCTCCGGCATCATAAAGCGGGCACGGAGCGTTTCGGTGTCGTAGCCTTTAACATCGGCAGGATGACAGGCCGTCTGGATGGTATACTTGGTTTGTGCAGTCATAACGATGCTTGCAAGCAGCAGTGCTGCGGTTAATACTTTCTTCATGGTTTAGCGGTTAAAGAAGCCTTGATAATGCGTCGGCGGTTAAAGATGGCCAGCACGGTGGTACCTGCCACCAGGACGGCGCTGCCCACCAGCTTAAAGTCGTGCACCAGGTGGAAGATAAGCCAGGAGAAGATGCTGGAAGCAAAGTCGAGCGCCCCACCTTGGAAGCCTTCCGGAATGGCCACGGCGGCGTCACCGGTACGGGCATATACATCCTGAGCGGCCAGGGTAAACCACGGTGCCAGGTCTGTCACAAAATACAGGCCCACGGTAAGGGACACCAGGCCGA
The DNA here is from genome assembly GCA_947305045.1 of uncultured Bacteroidales bacterium. Next base: position 5,799 of record CAMZCW010000136.1, read on the forward strand.
TGATAAAGGTTTTCACCACATTGCCCTTGGTGACAGGCAGCACGGCCGGGAACACATAGAACATGCCCGCCAGCGAGGCCAGGGGCAGGAATTCGTTCCCCGGCAGCACCACGGAGAGCAGCAGCGTGCACGGAATCAGGAGCAGCGACACCACCAGGGTGGTGGGATGCCCGATCACCAGTGCAGGGCTCATGCCGATATTGATGCCCGCGGAGTTCTTGAACTTCCGGCTTACCAGGTCCTTGGTGGCCTCAGCGATGGGTTTGAGCCCCTCGATAAAGAGCGATGTAATGCGCGGAATAAGCTCCATCACGGCGCCCATCTTGATGCCCAGGCCCAGAATGTACGGAATGCGGTCCACCATCTCCGCCCAGCTGCGGCAGCTCAGGCAGCCGATGAGGATGCCCACCAGCACACCCAGCAGGAGGGGTTCTCCCAGCACGCCGAACTTCTTTTTCATGCCTTCTGCGTCAATGTCCAGCTTATTGAAGCCGGGAATGCGGTCCATGCACCAGTTCAGCCCCTCCGCAAAGGGCACGAAGCCCTGGCAGAACGGCTGCGGAATGGAGATGCCTTCCAGAT
>CAMZCW010000137.1 GCA_947305045.1 uncultured Bacteroidales bacterium
GGGACTGCAAAGGTAGTAACTATTTTTTAATCCGCAAATTTTTTTTCAATTTTTTTCTGCGGCAAATAGCGTAATCAGATTCAGAATGACCTCAGAGGCCTTTTCCATGCTCTTCAGGGGCACATATTCCATTTTCCCGTGGAAATTGAGTCCTCCGGCAAAAATATTGGGACAGGGCAGGCCTTTGAAGGAAAGGTTGGCTCCGTCCGTTCCGCCACGGATAGGCTGAATTTTGGGCTTGACGCCTGCCATTTCCATGGCCTTGATGGCCTTTTCAATAATATGGTAGTGAGGCTCCACTTGCGCGCGCATATTATAATAGGAGTCTTTCACCTCCAACTGCACGGTCCCCTCCCCATATTTGGCATTCATAAACGCAGCCACCTTGGCAATGAGTTCCTTCTTGGCCTGGAACTTTTCCTGGTCATGGTCGCGGATGATATAGGCAAAATCGGCTTCCTCCACGGCGCCCTTGAAAGAAATCAGGTGGAAAAAGCCCTCGTAACCCTCCGTGTATTCCGGACGCTGTTCCACCGGCAGCAGGCTGTTGAATTCCTGGCCGATAAGGATAGCATTGCGCATTTTGCCTTTGGCCGTACCCGGGTGCACGTTGCGGCCCTGGATATGCACCTTGGCGCTGGCGGCGTTGAAATTCTCGAACTCCAGCTCGCCAATCTCACCGCCATCCATGGTATAGGCATAATCGGCCCCGAAACGCTTGACGTCGAACTTGACTACCCCGCGGCCGATTTCCTCGTCCGGGGTAAAGCCAATTTTCACCGGACCATGCTTGAACTCGGGATGTTCCACCATGTACTGGACGGCCGTCATGATTTCCGCTATGCCGGCTTTGTCATCGGCCCCCAGCAACGTGGTGCCGTCGGTGGTGATGAGCGTTTCGCCCACGTAGTGCAACATTTCCGGGAATTCTTCCGGCTTAAGCTGCAGGCCTGGCACACCCTTAAGGTCGATGGCACCGCCGTCGTACTTCTCTATAATCTGCGGCTTTACATCCTTTCCGGAGGCATCCGGTGCGGTGTCCACATGGGCGATAAAGCCCACGGCCGGCACGCCCTCCCCTACATTGGAAGGGAGGGAGGCCATCACATAGCCATACTCGTCCAGCGTCACCTCCACACCCCTGGCGGCGAGCTCATCCCGCAGCATCTTGAGCAGGTCCCATTCCTTAGCCGCCGAGGGCTGGCTCTCACTGTCTTCGTTGCTCTGCGTGTCCACTGACACATAGCGCAAAAATCGGTCAAGTATCTTTTCCATTATTTTTCTGTTTTCATGGATGCATAAATCATATAGCCGATAAGGGCCAGGAACGGGACGATGGCAACCGCCTCACCATAGGAAGCGGCCCATTCCGCAAGATAAAGGTCCACATTGGCAAACTTGAGAATGGCGCTCACCACGCCCATCAGGGCACCGCCGGCAATGAAACCGGAAGCGATGAGCGTCCCTTTCTCCTGTCGGGCGCTATTCACGGCAGCGTCCTTGCTGCGGGTGCTCACATACCAGGAAATGGCGCCGCCCACCAGCAGCGGAAGGTTCAGGTCGATGGGGATGAACATACCCAGCGCAAACGGCAGGGCCGGCACTTTGCAGAAATTCAAGACCAGCGCAATGACTGCACCGATCCCGTACAGCAGCCAGGGTGCGCCGCCGCCGGAGAACATGGGCTGGATAACCGCCGCCATGGCATTGGCCTGCGGGGCCACCAGGGCATTATCGCCGGTAAAACCATAGGTTTTGTTCAGGACCAGCATGACGCCGCATACGGTAACGGCACTCACCGCCACGCCCAGGAACTTCCAGCCTTCCTGCACCTTGGGCGTAGAGCCAATCCAGTAACCAATCTTGAGGTCCGTGATAAAGCTGCCGGCAACCGACAGCGCCGTGCAAACCACACCGCCGATAATGAGCGCCGCAGCCATGCCGGTATTGCCCTTCAGGCCCACCGCCACCAGAATGAGCGAGGCGATAATCAGAGTCATCAGCGTCATGCCGCTCACCGGATTGGAACCTACGATGGCAATGGCATTGGCCGCCACGGTGGTGAACAGGAAGCTCACAACCGCCACCACAAGAAGGCCGATAAGCGCCTGCCAGACATTGTTCACCACCCCGCCAAAGGCAAAGAACGCGAAAATGCACAGAAGGGCGATGACCACGCCGAAGACGATGGTCTTCATGGGAAGGTCTTCCTCCGTACGCAGCGTCTTCCCGGCATCCGCACCCGGCTTGCGCTTGAACTCGCTCACCGCCAGCCCCGCTGCGCTTTTAATGACGCCAAAACTCTTTACAATGCCGATGATACCGGCCGTGGCAATGCCGCCAATGCCGATATGCCGGGCATAATCCTTGAAAATCTGCTCCGGAGCCATGTCGCCAATAGCGGTCGTGACGCCCGTATGCATAAGGTCGATGACATCGGCTCCCCAGATGAGGTTCATCAGCGGAATAATCACCAGCCACACCAGCAGCGAGCCGCAGCAGATGATGAAGGAATATTTGAGGCCGATGATATAGCCCAGGCCCAGCACGGCAGCGCCGGTATTCATCTTGAGCACCACTTTGGCCTTGTCCGCAAGGGTGGCGCCCCAGCCCATGACCGTAGTGGAGATGGTTTCCGCCCAGGTGCCGAAGGTGGCGACGGCAAAGTCATACAGACCGCCGATGAGCCCGGCCGTGATGAGGGTTGTGGCACTGGAACCGCCACTTTCCCCGCTAATGAGGACCTGCGTGGTGGCCGTTGCCTCCGGGAAAGGATATTTCCCGTGCATCTCCTTTACAAAGTACTTCCGGAACGGGATGAGGAACAGGATACCCAGCACGCCGCCCAGCAGGGAGCTCAGGACCATTTGCCAGAAACCCACCTCCACGCCCAGGATATAGATGGCCGGGAGGGTGAAGATGGCACCGGCCACCACAGCGCCGCTGCAGCCGCCGATGCTCTGGATAATCACATTTTGCGGGAGTCCCTGCTTGAGTCCCAGGGCGCCCGTGAGCCCCACCGCAATGATGGCAATGGGGATAGCCGCTTCAAATACCTGGCCCACCTTGAGGCCCAGATAAGCCGCAGCAGCGCTGAACAGAATCACCATTAAAATACCAAGGGCCACCGAATAAGGGGTGGCCTCGGCATATTTTTGCTTCGGGTCAAGGATAGGTTGGTACTCCTCGCCCGGTTTGAGCTCCCGGTGTGCGTTTTCCGGGAGACTCACCTGCTGCCTGTCCATTTTAGCTTTCCTGAATCTCGAACAGATTCAGGAAACCGGTCATCATGAAGACCTGGCGGATTTCCGGGGTGATGTCACGGACAATCACCTTGCCGCCCTTTGCTGCGGCGGCCTTGCGCACGGTCAGGAAAATACGCAGACCGGAGCTGCTGATGTAGGCCAGGTCCTTGCAATCCAGGACCAGGGTCTTGTCGGCATTGTCAATCAGGGGCTGAAGGGCGGTAGCCACTTCCTGTGAAACAGCGGTGTCCAGACGACCTGCCAGGGCGGCGGTCATCACATTGTCTTTTTCAGTAATTTTTACTTCCATGGTATTAAGCTAGTTTTTTTGTCATCGAAAGAATGTTCTTGCCATCATCGCTACGGGTGTACTTTACCTCGTCCATGATGTTCCGGACCAGGAAAATGCCCAGGCCGCCGATGGGCCGGTCCTCCACGTCCAGGGTAATATCGGCATCCGGAGCGGCGGTAGGGTCGAACGGAGTACCATTATCCGACAGGATGAACTCCATGGAGTCCTTCCGGATAATCGCTTCCAGTTCTACCAGGCCATCCGAGCCTTTGGGGTAGGCATACATGATTACGTTGGATACGGCCTCTTCCAGGGCCAGGTTCAAGCTCATGGTGAGCCCTACGTCCAGGTGGGCGAGGTCCGCAACCGCTTCCACAAACTCCGCCAGCTGGGGAATTTGCTGAATGTCGTTATGGAGGATCAGGTGACGTTCCGTCTCCTCCGATTTCCGGCTGTTCATAAAGCGTATGTATAACATGGTTAAATCGTCACTCTGCGGGGCGCCATTCGCGAAAGCATGTACGGCAGTACGCACCTCTTCAATCAGTTCGCGGCTAACCACGCCTGCCTTCAGCGTTTTCATCATCCGGTCTTCGCCAAAGAGTTCCTGCTCCGGATTCTCAGCCTCGTTCAGCCCATCCGTATATAGGAACAAGCCTGCCCCGCACTCCAGATCCGCTTCCTGCTCCACGAAGTTCATGCCCGGCATAATGCCCAGCGGCAGGTTAGGAACCACCGGCAGGTCTGCGTTGGAACCCTCCTGTACCAGAACAGGCGCATTATGACCGGCGTTGCAATAACGCAGGTGGCCGTTTTTCAGATCCAGCACGCCGCAGAAGAAGGTTACGAACATGTTGGATTCATTCATGTCCGACATGCTGTCGTTCATGGTGGTGACAATGCGCTGCGGGCTCATCTCGTGCGCGCTGACCGTACGGAAGAGACTGCGCGAGACAGCCATTACCAGCGAGGCCGGAACGCCCTTGCCGCTCACATCGCCAATGCAGAAGAAGAGTTTGTCGTCGCGGATGTAAAAGTCATACAGGTCTCCGCCCACTTCCTTGGCGGGCACCACGGCTGCAAACATGTCTATGTCGCCCCGTTCCGGATAAGGCGGGAAAATCTTGGGAATCATGGACATCTGGATGCCGCGGGCCACCTTGAGCTCTCCCTCCATCTTGTGCTTGTTCTCCTCAATCTGGTTCATGTCCCGCTGGTTCTTGATGGTATGGTACAGAATGAGGATAATCATGCCGATACCCAGGATCATCAGCAGGGACACAATCCGGCCCAGGCGCTCGATGCTGCCATAAATCTCGTTGTGGGGAACGACGATGGACATGGCCCACCCCGTGCGTTCCACCGAATCGAAGAACATGTAATGTACTTTACCTTCAAATTTGAAGGTTGTATTGCCGGCATGGCCGGAGAGCATGGAACGGTTGAGGGAATTGAAGGTGGACGAATCACTGCTGCTGGCCGCCAGGTCATGCACCGTATGGCGCATCACCAGTGTCTCTGCCGGGCACACCATGATTTGGCCGGAGCGGCTCACCACCATGCTGAAGGCCGACGGGTACACCTGCACGCTCCCCACCAGCTCCGTGAGCCAGTCAAGGGAGACATCGGCCGTAAACACGGCGGCCACACGGCCTTTTTTGTCCGTTACAGGGATGGAGTAAGTGGTCATGAGCATGTTGCCGCCGCCCTCGTCAAAATAAGGCTCCGACCAGTACCCGCCGCGTAGTTCCAGCGGCTTCACGAACCATTCCTGATGTTTATAGTCGTATTCCTCGGTTGCAAGGGTGGAGGTAAGGATACTCCCGTCCTTCTCATAGGAATACGGAGCCAGATTTTTTTCCACCAGGGCCACCGTAGAACCGCAAATGACCGGATTGGTCCCGACCAGGCGGATGGTAATGGCCACCAGGCTGTCCGGACGGTTCAACTGCTGTTGAACGCTCCAAAGGCTGTTGCGCACCGCCGTTTCCACCTGGTCCACCACGTTGGAGATATGAAGTTCGGTGGCGGCCAGCTGACCCTCTGCCCGGCGCGTTGCCTCTTCCGAGAGAATATGCCGGGAGTAGAAATACTGCAGCACTGCCGTAGCCTCCAATGTAATTACGGCAACGATAACAATGAGCAGACCCTGCCTGGCCGCCTTTTGGGTTACGGAATCCAATTCTTTCTTTGCCATCAGATAATTCCTTTAAGACAGGCCCGCATTTCCGGCATCGGGCGCTTGGTGTCGCGTTCTACGATGAGCGTCTTGAGGCCGGCATAGGGCGTAATTTCTTCCATGACATCTTTATAGGGCCTGTCCGCGCCGAAGTACTCAGGCACAAAGCATTCCCAGAAGCGTATCGACAGCGACTTGGGCATGTGGAATACCTCCTGAATAAAAGCCTCTTCGCTGAGGCAGGAGCAAAGGTACACCATGCCCACATCGAAGAGATTGTAGCCATAGCAAAAGTCTCCCAGGTCGATGAAGTAGCGTTTGTCTCCCACAAAGATGGCGTTGGAGAACTGGAGGTCTCCGTGGATGGCCGTGGTGGCATCCGGAGCATCTGCAATGAACTTGCCAATCGCATCCTTCTGGGCCTTGTCAAAGAAGGGATTCTCCTCCAGCAGGCGATAATAACGGTCCTTCACATTCTCAAACTGGGTAGTATCCACGTGCACCTGGTGCAGCTTTTTGCACATATCGGCAAATTCTGCAGCGTACTGTGCTACCTTTTCCGGATGGTCGCCGATGGCGCGGGAATAGGAAGTCTTCCCTTCCACGCGGCGGAAGCGGATGCCGTAGCGCACGCCGTCCGTCACGTAGTCTCCGG
>CAMZCW010000138.1 GCA_947305045.1 uncultured Bacteroidales bacterium
TCCCCGGTGCCTCCCACGTGGATCTCTACGACGATGTCGCCGGCGTAATTCCCTATGACAGGATGGAAGCATTCTTCAAGACCAATCTGCAATAATGGAAGTATTTGCCAAACTGTCCTTGTTGGCATCTCTTCTGTTGATTCAGGTGGGATGCGACCCTGATGCCCTTATTCCCGTTGTACCCGAGCCTCCTCAAGAGGAGTTGAAGGAGAATCCCGGCAACGTAACGCCCACCAGCAAAACGCTCGTCGTCTATTACAGTTTCACCGGCAATTGCAAAACCCTGGCGACAGCGTTGGCGGGATATACAGAGGCCGATGTGCTGGAGATCCGACCTGCTGAAGAGGGCTTGGACTATGCCGCAAACAACTACGCCATCGGCAGCAGCCTGATTGCGGCAATCCGTGAAAAACCGAACGAAGCGTCCAGTTATCCTGCCATTAAACAGGTCAACCGCAATGCAGCCGATTATGAAACCATTCTCATCGTAACACCGCTCTGGTGGAGCAACATGGCTGCCATCATGCAGAGTTATCTGTTCAAAGAAGGTTCGAAGATGAAAGGCAAGAAAGTCGGACTCATTGTCTCCAGCGCCTCCAGCGGTATATCTTCCGTAGTCGCCGATGCCAGGCACCTGGTCCCGGATGCCCAATGGGCGGGTGAGGCGCAATGGATCCATAATGGCAATCGGAGCAAGGGCGATGAGCTCGTAAAAGCATGGTGGAATGAATTGAACAAATCAGAAGAATCTATGCCAAGTGAAATCAAGATCTCCGTCTCCGGGAAGTCCCTCCCGGTGAAAATAGAAGATAATGTGGCCACCAGGGCCCTTGTGGCGGCCCTCCGGGAGGCCTCCATCACTTTTGAGGCCCACGATTATGGCGGTTTCGAGAAAGTCGGTGGACTCGGAAGGACGCTTCCTTCCAGCGATTCGCAAATGACGACCCAGCCCGGCGATGTCATCCTCTACAGCGGCAACCAGATTGTGTTGTTCTATGGCAGCAACTCCTGGAGTTATACCCGTATCGGAAAGATGCAATATGGAACGCTTGATGAGCTGAAGACCTTCCTGCAAGCCGGAAAAGGAAATATTTCCGTAACTTTATCCCTGTAATATGAATCTGTTTATCCTGGCGATCATGGCCATTTCCCTTACACCCAGACAACAGGCCCTCTCAGCCATCGCAGCATGCGAGGCTAAAGGTGACCAGGTGGCACTGACGGCGTGCCTGCATGAAGGCTTTGACAACGGGCTCACCCTCAATGAGGCCAAGGAAGCCCTTTCACAACTATACGCCTATACGGGCTTCCCGCGTTCGCTCAATGCCTTGGGTACGCTCCAGGCCGTGCTGGCAGACCGTGAAACCAAAGGACTGGATACGACACCCGGCCGCGAAGCAGATCCGCTCCCGGCGGACTATGATGCACTGAAACTGGGTACCGAGATCCAGACCCGGCTTTCCGGTCACCCCTTCCATTATGTCTTTGCGCCCCAGACAGACTATTACTTGAAAGCCCATCTGTTCGGCGACATCTTCGCCCGGAACAACCTGAGCCATGCCGACCGGGAAATCGTGACGGTGAGCGCCATTGCGTGCCTGCCCGGTTGTGAGCCCCAACTCAAGGCCCACGTAGCCGGGGCCCTCAATCTGGGTGTCGAAGAAGCAGAACTCAGATCCATCCCTTCCGTTCTGGAAGCGACTGCAGGCATGGAAGCCGCGGAGCGGCTCCGGGGAGCGCTTGCCTCTGTATTTGGCGAGAGCCATACGCCGATACAGACTGTTGATTTCAACGTCTGGCCAAAAGGCGAGCCCAATACAGCCTATGCGCAGTATTTCGTGGGCAACAGTTACCTTGCACCTCTCGCCGGCGGCATCGCCAACGTAACCTTCGAGCCCGGCTGCCGCAACAACTGGCATATCCATCACAAGCAAGTGCAGGTGCTTGTCTGTGTGGCCGGACGCGGCTGGTACCAGGAATGGGGCAAGCCTGCCGTCGAGCTTCTTCCCGGCGTAATCATTGAAATTCCGGAAGGCGTCAAGCACTGGCACGGTGCTGCCAAAGACTCCTGGTTCCAGCACCTGACTTATCACAAAGACGTGCAGGAAGGCGCCTCCAACGAGTGGCTGGAATGCGTATCTGACAACGATTATGACAAGCTGTAATATGAAGTCGAAGAGAATCCTTTGCTTCATCGTCTCCCTTTTGGGCCTGGCTGTCCTGCAGGGCCATGCGCAGCAGTTGACGATCAACATCCGTTATACCGGGCAGGACGGAAATGCCCGCAAATATGTAGAAGAGATGGAATCCAGCGGCATTGCCGACCGGATCAGGGCTATCGAAGGCTGCCTGGGCTATGATTACTTCTTCCCGGCCGATGACCCTGAAGGCCTGCTGCTCATCGACAGCTGGGAGAACCAGGAAGCCCTGAACCGCTATCACGCTTCTCCTGTCATGCAGGAAGCGGCCGCTCTCCGCGAGAAATATGGCCTTGGCGGACGGACCGTACGGATGTTCACGCCGATGATGCCGGGAAGGCGGCAGGATCCTCCCGAAAAGAATAGCGGACAATGAAAAAGGTATTTATTTTTTTAATGGCTATATCAATGACAGCAAGCGGGTTGTGGGCACAGATCGATGTCCACAGCCATGCCATTACTGCCTCCTATATGAAGTTCCTCCAGACGCACGGGGCCGAAATGGATGAAGGCTTTCCCATCCCGTCCTGGAATGTGGAAGCACATCTCGCGTTTATGGACGAGGCTGGAATCGAGACTTCGATCCTGACAATGCCGGCGCCACAGCCATGGTTTGGCAACGGCGCGGAATCGGCTGCAATCTGCCGCAAGTACAACGAAGCGTGTGCTGCGCTCAAGGCGCTGTATCCCGGGCGTTTCCTTTTCTGTGCATCCCTGCCGCTGCCGGATGTGGAACGCGCCATCGAGGAAGCGGTTTATGCACTGGACGTGCTGGGAGCCGATGGCGTCAAGCTGGCCACCAACAGCTACGGCCAGTATCTGGGGGATCCGGTCCTGGATCCGTTGATGGAATTGCTGAATGAGCGCAAGGCAGTCATCATCACCCATCCGCACAAGCCGTCGGCTGTGAATGCGCAGCTCATCGCCGATGTTCCGCTGGCATCGTACGAGTACTTGGCCGAGACCACGAGAGCCGTTCTCAATATGATAGCCCACAACGTCCTGGTCCGCTATCCGGATCTTAAGGTGGTCGTCCCGCACTGCGGTTCCTTCCTGCCCAACGCGCTCCCGCGTTTCAAGGGACTTCTGCCCGTCATGGTGGGGCAGGGATATATGCAGCCGGTGGATGTGGACGCCAATGTTTCCCGTCTCTATTTCGACCTGGCCGGCGCTGCCACGGACGATGCGATCCGTGCGCTGCTCACCGTCACCACAGCCGACCATCTGCTTTATGGCTCCGACTATCCTTATGTGGCTGCACCTGCGCTGGTGGGGGCGAAAGCCTCCCTGCAGCAGCGTCTTCCGGCATTGGGCCTGGATCCGCAGGCTGTCATGTCGGACAATGCCCGGAGGCTGTTCGGCGCCGACATCCCCGTGCGGGAGTATGGAGAAAGGGTGGTCCGCCTTGCCGAGATTGAAATCGTCCCGGAGAAACTGGCGGCTTACCTGGAATATGCCGCGGAGGTTGGCCGCGTGTCCATGGCAACGGAGCCCGGCGTCGTCGCCCTGTTCTCCATGAAGGACAAGACGGATCCCTGCAAGGTTTATATCCTGGAAGTATATGCCGACCATCAGGCCTATGAGACCCATATCCAGACGCCGCATTTCCGGAAATACAAGGACGGCACCGCCGATATGGTCCGTTCCCTCAAACTCATCGACACCATGCCGCTTGTCATGGCGGATTTCCTCAAAAAAGCACAATAACAATGAAAAGAATGATTCTATCCGTGTTGATGCTCTCAGCCCTGATGCTGACGGCCTGCGGACAAACCAAGAACAACAGTGAAATGAAAACCCTCGTAGCCTATTTTTCCGCCACGGGAACGACCGAGGCCGTGGCAAAGGACCTCGCTGAAGTGACGGGTGCCACGCTCTATGAAATCAAGCCGGCGGTAAAATATACCGCTGCCGATCTCGATTGGCGTAACAAGGAATCTCGCAGCAGCGTGGAAATGGCGGACAAGAATTCCCGCCCCGCCATCGTGAAAGACCTCAAGGATGCAGACCGTTTCGATGTCATCTACATCGGATTCCCCGTCTGGTGGTACACAGCTCCCACGCTCATCAACACCTTCATCGAAACCTACGGTTTCGAGGGCAAGACAGTCATCTTCTTCGCCACTTCCGGCGGCAGCAGCATCGACAAGGCCAACCAGGACTTCAAGGCGCAGTATCCGAAGATCGACTGGAAATCCGGCAAGACGCTCAATGGTGCGTCGAAAGCCGAGATCAAAGCCTGGGTTGACGGACTGAAGTAGGAGGGGGGGATGCCTTTGGATCATCCTTGCATCTTCTTTCGGAAAGAAGACGGCGTCAGGGAGGTCTCTCTCTTGAAAAGGCGCGAAAAATAGGACTGATCCTCCATGCCCACAGCGGCGGCGATGTCTATGATGGGAAGGCGCGTTTCCGAGAGCAGGCGCTTGGCCCGTTGGATCCGTACGATGTCGATCCAGGCGCCAACACTGCGGCCTGTGGCGTTTTTTACCAGACGGCTCAGGTAATTTTCGCTGATTCCAATTGCGGCTGCATAGGACGCGATGGATCCGGGCATCTGCTTGGGGTTGAACAGTGACTCCAGGAATTGGCTGACAGCCGCTGGAAATGCGGCTTTCTGCATAGGCTTGATGCGGGAAAGCAGCAGATCCAACCCTTTTTCCACAAACACCCGATCGCCTTTTTCAAAGGAGTTCGCCAGCATGTTGAAGAGCTCTCCCATAAAGACACCCTCGTCGAACCAGAAACCTTGGTGCAGCGGCGCCGAAAGGTAACGAAGCGGCTTGGTGTCGGCCAGAATGGACGGGGCAAATCCACCTGTGTATCCGACCGCGTTCCGGTAGAAGTGGATGGCGAAAGGACTTTGCTGAGGTATGAGCAGCATTTGTCCCGGCTGACAGAGAAAGGGCACACCCTCAACTTCTACAAGAACTTCTCCCATGATCACATAGATGAAGCCAATGAGCGGAAGATGCGCCTCTGGAACTTCAGCGGGCTTGACGTACCCCGAAGTGTCCATCCTTCGGATGAAGAATGGAATGGATGAGAAATCCGCTTCCGGACTCCAGTGTCCCTGGGGATGTGATGTTTGCGACACCATATTTCTGCAAATATAGTAATTTTGTATTTTACTGAATTAGCCCTATGAATACGCAGGACAAACTGTGGATTGAAATCGCAAATCTCATTGTTGAGAAGGTGAAACAATTCATCTCCGAGTTCAACTCTTTGGACGAAGAGACATTCGTTTGGGTCGACTGGGACGCCCGTTGCGTGTATATTGGCAAATCCGATGAAGAGCATGAAGGAGACAAGATCCCCATCAGCGATTTTATTTTCAAAGGAGGCGATACGCTGATGCCGGACTATGATCTGATAGACACCTATGCCACATCCGAATGGCCCAGCCACAGGGAATAGGGCATATCGGAGCCGGTGCCTAAATCTGTGCGCCGTCTAGCTGGACGCTCAGTCCATGGATGCGCTGTCTCGTGGATCGAGCGTCCAAGATTGCCATCGAAGCGCCCCTTTTCTGGACGCACAATCCATGAGATGAATGAATGATGGATTGAGCGGCGAATAGCAGCACGTATGCCATCGACCTGCTCGACAAAGGCACCACGTGAGGGTCTGATTACCGGCGTTTCGTGAGAAGCAAGTAGGTATTCCTTGACCTTAGGATAATTTGCACGGAAAGCAGTAATTGGATAACTTTATGCCTGAAAAAGATGCTGTGAAGAGGATAGTGATCATTGACGGCGGTCCGCGTTGAAACATGAACACGGCCTGTGCTTTAGCCAAATCAAAAAGCGATGGATAAAGATCTTATCATCCGCGTTGAGCGGAAATCAGATTATAACGAAGTCGAAAACCTCGTACGGGAGGCTTTCTGGAATGTTTACCGTCCGGGTTGTACCGAGCATTATGTGCTCCGCTGCTACCGGGACAATCCGGCTTTCATCCCGGAACTGGATTTTGTGATGGAAGAGGAGGGACGTTTGATCGGTCAGGTCATGTTTTCAAAAGCCGAACTGCTTTTGCCCGATGGTACATCGGTGCCCTCCTGGACTTTCGGCCCCATCGGCATC
>CAMZCW010000139.1 GCA_947305045.1 uncultured Bacteroidales bacterium
ACCTGGAACAGCAGATGCTCCGTATCTACGGTATTCTTGGAGCACCCCAGTGTAATGACCTGCAGGGTGGGCATTTAAGCCTCCTCTTCAGCAGCTGCCTCGCGGTCCTCGTCGGTCATGAACTCCAGCGAAGCATATTTCTTGAGCTCATTGTACCACTCCACTACTTTCTTCATGTGGGACACATAGAAACGGTTGCCGTCATAGTTGGGCAGGGCCTTGGCAAACAGCGCCTTGAGTTCTGCATCCGCCGCCTTGGCCGACGGAGCGTCCAGCTCACCCAGCACCTCGTGCATTTTGGTAAATACCTCCGAAAGCTTCACTTCCCCCTCCTCCGTGTAGATGGAGATGTCTTCCAGGGTGGTAATGCCGGCGTTCGCGGCAAAATTGGCGCGCTTTTTATCGGAAAGGGCCTCTACGATGGCGCCGGTGCGCGACTGGGCGATATAATTGAACAGTCCGTGCTGACCACGGATAGAAAGGGTTTTTGCGAGATCGGTTTTCATGATATAGCTTGGTTTCAAAATCTTACAAATATAGTCATTTTTTTGAAAAAAACACGGCATCTACGGCCGTACGGAGCTGCTCAGGAGTACCGTCGTTGACAATGACCGTGTCGATACCCTCCCAGGGCGTCTGCTGTGCGTCCATCCGGCGCAGTACCTCCGGCGCCGTCAGCCCGTCACGGGCCATCACCCGCTGCAGGCGGACCTCCCGCGGTGCCGTCACCAGCACCACCTTGTCTGCCAGGCCGTCGAATACCGGTTTGGAAAGGATAACGGCCGATTCCAGTACCACAAAAGGCGCATCCGCCTGCGCCTCCCGCCAACGGAGGAAGTCCTCCAGCACGGCGGGATAGACCACGGCCTCCACCTGTTCGCGGGCCCGGGCATGGTTAAATATAACGGCCGCCAGGGCCTTCCGGTCGAATTTTCCGGCGGCAGTACGGAGCGGGATTCTTAGCACCTTCTCCAGGGCAGGCACCAAAACGGGGCTCTCATCATAGAGGGCCTTGGTACGGGCATCGGAATCATAGACAGGAATGCCCCGCTCACGAAGCAGGGCGCTCACGGCAGACTTACCGCTGCCGATACCTCCGGTCAAGATCACGGTTCCCATCAGCGAAGTTCCACGCAGTCAAACACTTCCGGCTGCACCCGATACTCCAGCACGCCGGCAGGCAAGCGAAGCGTCCGGGCGGCGCAGCGACCGGTAAGGGAAGCATTGAAGTCCTTCCAGTCTACATACAGTTTAAACGCGGCGATGGGATCTTTGGCCAGCGGGAATGCGCAGCGCATCACCACGCGGGCTGTAGGCGGATATACCTGGATTTCATGACCGGCAGGCGCATTCCACACTTCGATGGGAACCGTTGTACGAAGTTCCACGAAACGGGTGACGGGGAGTTCAAAACTCACCTCCTCGGTGGAAAGCCGGAGGCCTTTGACAGGCGTCAGGCGAAGCACACCGTGCTGGGAGTCATGGACGTCCGTGAGCATCAGATGCGAAGCAACCACCTTCTCCACCGATTCCAGATGGATATCGTCCCCGTACACCGTGACCGAATCCGGCGTTACGCGGAACGGGCCGCTGGGCATATACTGGGAACGGTAAACGATGTTCTTATGCACCTCCACCGGCACACGTTTGTGGTTCACGGCGGGGAAAATGAATTTGAGGGTGTCGGAAATAAAAGCCTCCACCTGCGCCCCTTCCCCGAAGAACTCGTTCACGTAAGAATTGATGGTGCTGCCAATAAGACAATAGGTATGGGGAGCCGTATTGCGAAGGTCCTCCTGATTGAAAGGGACCACCATCACTTGCCGTTCCTTGCGGCTCCGTTCCCGCAGGAGACGGAATCCGTCCGTACGGCAACGGGCGCTCACGACCACGGTGTTGCTTGACTCCAGACCGTGCCCCTCAATATTGCACTGGGCCACAACGGGCACGCTGATGGTGCCCGAATATTCTTTTGAAAGATTGGTCAGCACCCATATAAGTACAGCCAGAAGCAGGGAAAGAATCATGATGACCCCTTCCCCGTTCCAACTTTTCACTCTGGCCCTGATGCTGTCTTTCAGGGACATGGCCCTACTTTTGTTCGGCGTCGGAGTAGTCCTTCACCAGGCCCTGTTTATCCACACGGAGTTTCACGTCTCCATCCACACGGATGAGGACGGTTTTTTCGCTCACTTCAACGATTTCTCCGTAGATACCGCCCACGGTAACCACTTTGTCACCTTTCTTGAGGGCATTGCGGAATTCCTGCATTTCCTTCTGCTGCTTGCGCTGCGGGCGAATCATGAACAGCCACATCACCAGGATGATGGCACCGAACATGAGAATGGTGGGCCAGGCACTGGCCTGCGGGGCAGTTCCGTCGGCAGGGGCTGCAGCGGGACCCATCAGAAGGAGGGTGTACAATAGTTTCATACAGTTTTGTTAATTATGCCTTTGGCCATGCGGTCCTTGATGAGGCGGTCCAGCAGACCGTTCACAAAACCGCGGCTCTTGGGCGTTGAATAATATTTGGATATTTCTACGTACTCGTTGATGGTAACCCTGAGCGGAATGTCCGGGCAGGTTTCCGCCTCCGCCAGGCCCATGGATATAAGGACGATATCCGTAGTGTACAGCCGGTCCTGGTCCCACTTGGAAACAGAGCCGGCAATCAAGTCATAATAGTCCGCATAGCGGCCATAGGCCGCGGTGACCAGGGAGCGGATGAATGCATGTGCATCTGCCTGATACAGAGCAGGATAGGCCCACCGTCCCGTGCGGCTAATTTCCTCCAGGGAACGCATGACGCAGCCCAGCACATACGGGAGGTCATCCGCCCAGTGGATGGACAGGTCCTCCAGGATAGTCCATAGCGTTTCATTGTCTTCGAACTCGGTTTCAAACACCTTTTTCCACAAGGCGGCGTCCCCGGCGAGGGACTGCTCCGGCTCCTGCATGTAGGCCTGATAGTACGGGCGGGTTTTCAGGGTCTCGTAAAGCGCATGGACAAAGGCATCGTTTTGTTCCCAGGATAACTTTTTCTTTTCCAGGAGTTTCTGGAAATCGGGATCCTGCTCCAGCAGGGCCGCGACGCCGTTACGGACGAATTTGAGATTGGGATGGAGTTCCTCCTGGGTGGGATTGAACTTGGTGCGGGCCGCTTCCGTGCGGCGGGCAGCCTCCTGCGTGAGCGCCTCAATCACATCCAGCATATACAGGTAAAGGTCGCGTGTAGCCTCACAGGAGGCTTCAAGGCTGCCGAGCGCCTCTTTCAACGTAAGGTCCGGATTTTCCGCGTATGCGTAAAGGACCTTGAAGGCCTTGATTCTTAAGATGCGGCGATTTAGCATGATGTCAAATAAATTTCAGGCAAAGTTAGTGTTTTTTAATAAAAATCCCTACATTTGTAATCAGAAAACATAAAAACGAACAAAGGTATGTACAGTGAAGATTACGAGCGTTCCCACGCTCAGGAGAGAAATTCCGAAGATGTGTACTCCAAGCCGGTCCGCGCCGGCAAAAGGACGTACTTTTTTGACGTAAAAACCACCAAAGGCAACAACGACTTCTATCTCACCATAACAGAGAGCAAGCGCCGCCAGGAAAGAGACGGATCCTTCACCTACGACAAACACAAGATTTTCCTCTATAAAGAAGATTTCGAGAAGTTCCAGGAAGGTTTGCAGGATGCCGTGCGCTATATCCTGCATGACTTACTGCATGACCAGCCCATCCGCCAGTATCCTTCGCGCGAGGAGCAGGAATCATCGGAAGAAGCGTTTTAACATTGGAAACCGGCACGCCCTGCCGGTTTTTTCGAACCCGCCCCGGCCCCATGATACTTCTCAAAAACATCTTGCATGACAATCAGCGTACGGACATCCTCATTGGGGATGACGGCCGCATCAGCCACGTGGGCCCTGCCGTGCAGCAACTCCCAGGCACGGAGGTGGTGGATGGTTCCGGTTACGCCGTCATTCCCGGCTTCATCAATATGCACACCCACGCAGCCATGATTTTGCTGCGGGGCATCCATGAGGATCTCTCGCTGTACGACTGGCTCAACAACATCTGGAAAATCGAGGCCAAACTGGACCGCGAATTCATTTACTGGGGCACCAAGGCGGCCTGCCTGGAAATGGTCAAATCCGGCACCACCACCTTCAACGACCAATACTGGTTCTGTCCCCATGCGCGGCAGGCAGCGCTGGAGGTAGGCATTCGCCCCGTGGTATCCTTCATTTTTCTGGATTCCCACAACCAGGAACTGGCCCGCAAGCAGCGGGAAGCCTGCGTGCGCCTGTATGAGCGTACCCTGGACTGGGAAGGGGAAACGCCCTTTGCCATCTCCATCCACTCCGTATATACGGTTTGCCAGGAAAACATCCTCTGGGCCAACCAGTTTGCGCTGGACCACGGTCTCAAGGTGCACCTGCACCTGGCAGAGACCCGCGCAGAGGATGAAGACTGCCGCCATGCCCATGCCGGCCTCTCCCCCACCGAATACTTTGAACAGCTGGGCATTCTGGGGCCGCACGTCATTGCCGCCCATGCCCTGCATCTGTCGGACAACGACATCCGCATCCTGGGAGACCGCCACGTCAACTGCGTGCACAATATAGACTCCAACCTCAAGCTGGCATCCGGTTTCCGTTTCCGCTACAATGAATTGCGGAACGCCGGGGCCAATGTGTGCCTGGGCACGGACGGGGCGGCATCGGCCAATAACATGGACATGCTGGAGCACATGAAAAACACCGCCCTCCTGCAAAAGGCCTGGCGACACAACCCGGCATCCATGCCCCTGAAGGAACTGATGGCATGTGCCACAGCCAACGGAGCCAAGGCGCTGGGAATAGACACCGGCGTCATCCGTGAGGGTGCCTGGGCAGACCTTTCGCTGGTCAGTCTCAACAACACCGCTTTCCTTTCACCCGGTTCCGTAGATGCCAATCTGGTGTATGCCGCCCACAGCGACGTCATTTCGTCGGTGATGGTAAAGGGGAAATGGGTCATGCGGGACCGCCACGTCCCCGGAGAAGAGGAAATCCTGGAAGGCGCCCGCCGCGTTTTGTCACAAATCTAACCACAGTATATTATGGATCCAAGAATAGAAACCATCCAGGGGATTACCGCCCGCCTGAAAGAGCGTATCGAGGGTCGTCAGCCGGAACTGGGCATTGTCCTGGGCAGCGGCCTGGGCAGCCTGGCCGATTCCATCGAAAACCCCATCGTCATCCCCTACCGGGAACTGCCCGGTTTCCCCGTTTCCACCGCAACAGGGCACAAAGGGAACTTCATTGTGGGTACCCTGGGCGGCAAAATGGTCATTGCCATGCAGGGGCGTATCCACTACTATGAAGGCTATGGCATGGACAAAGTGGTGCTGCCCATCCGCGTCATGATTGGCTGCGGCATCAAACGGCTCTTCGTCTCCAACGCGGCAGGCGGTACCAACCTGGCCTTCCACGTGGGGGACCTCATGCTTATCAAAGACCATATCAACCTCCTGCCCAACCCGCTTATCGGCCCCAATTTTGACGATTTTGGTCCACGGTTCCCGGACATGACCCGCCCGTACGACCCTGCCCTTATCCGTCTGGCTTCCAGCATTGCCGCAGAGGAAGGCATCCAGCTGCAAAAGGGCGTGTATGTGGGCGGCACCGGCCCGTCCTATGAGACGCCGGCGGAGTACAAGTATTTCCGCACCATCGGCGGCGACGCCGTGGGCATGAGCACCATTCCGGAGGTTATCGTGGCCCGTCACGCCGGCATCCCGGTGTTTGGGATATCCGTCATCACCAACGAAGCCCACGACGACTACGCAGACGATTATGAGAACGACGGTGAAGACGTGGTGATTGCCGCCAACGCCGCTGCAAGCAAAATGACCCGTTTAATCACAAAAATGATTGAGAAATTATGAGTTACGCAGATACAATACACCTGGCATCGGACTATGTAAAAGGCCGCCTGAATGGGCGGGAACCGCTGGTGGGCATTGTCCTGGGAAGCGGCCTGGGTAAGCTGGCCGACCAAATCGAGGGCCCGCTGGTTATCCCCTATAAGGATATTCCCGGCTTTCCGGTGAGCACCGCTATCGGCCACAAAGGCAATTTCATTGTGGGCACCCTGTCCGGCAAAATGGTCATCGCCATGCAGGGGCGCATCCATTATTATGAAGGGTACGGCATGAACCTGGTGGTGCT
>CAMZCW010000140.1 GCA_947305045.1 uncultured Bacteroidales bacterium
CAGACCGTCCGCGACCTCTGGCGCCAGAAGGATATGGGCAAGAC
Source organism: uncultured Bacteroidales bacterium (assembly GCA_947305045.1). The sequence continues at coordinate 45 of CAMZCW010000140.1, forward strand.
CATCGACAAGGAGCGTTGGGAGGTCAGCGTCCCCGCCCACGGCTGCGTCCTCTACCGCCTCAGCCCCGGCGTCACCGGCGAGAAACTCGAGGGCCTCTACCGGCAGTAATTGCCTGGCGGCACCCTACTGCCCGTAGCGGGCGCCGGGGCCGTGTTTACGGAAGAAATGGATGTCTTCCAGGGACTTGTTGCAGGATGCGGATGGGTTAATCTGGAGGGTGAGGAAAGCCATCTTGGCAATCTCCTCCAGGACCGATGCGTGAAATGCGGCCTCTTCTGGAGACTTTCCCCATGTGAACGGACCGTGGTTCCTGACCAAGGCCGCGGGAGTGTGCGCAGGGTCCAGACCCTGGAAACGCCTGACTATTGCGATACCTGTCTCCTTCTCGTATTCCCCGGCAAGTTGTTCCTCAGTTAAATCATCCGTACACGGCACAGGGCCACGAAAATAATCGGCGTGCGTGGTTCCCAGGCACGGGATGTCCAATCCTGCCTGGGCCCACGCTGTGGCGTATGTGGAGTGCGTGTGGACGATACCGCCGATTTCCGGGAAGGCCTTGTACAAAGCCAGGTGCGCAGGCGTGTCCGAAGATGGCTTCAGATGCCCGCCCATGACTTTTCCATCCAAATCCACCAGCACCATATCCTCCTCAGTCATAGTCTCATAAGGTACTCCGCTGGGCTTTATCACGACTACACCCCGATCCCTGTCAATCCCGGACGCATTACCCCATGTATGAGTTACCAACCCGCTACGTAACAGCTCGAGATTGGCATTGAGAACGCTTCTTTTCAAATCTTCCATATCCTCAGTACTTTACGACATCATAAAAAATCAGTGGTGATCCAGGTGAAGCCGTTGGCTTTCACTTCTTCCGGGGGCATGGAGCCGTGCAGTTTGCTGGAATTAAGGACCACCTGTGCATCAGGGCAGATACGCAGGACTTCCTTCAGGCCTTCCACGCTGAAGGATACGAAGGTCACCTGCATCTCATCCCCCTCACGGAGGCGCGGACGCACCCCCTCCTCCATCATCTCAGGAGTGACAAATGCGTCCGCTGCACAGATTATTTTCATTGCCTGGTGGTTTATACCGCAATGTACGAAAAATTATTGAAGTCTGGTGCTGAAAAATGTACCATTGGCGACAGTGGCCACCTGCGGGTGCATTCTGCGGTTTTTCGGAAATATTTACTATATTTACATGCTAAACATGTGCGCGCTCAAGCGGCGCGCCCACATACGGACACGCGTAAAGAACGATAACCAAATGAATCGCAGAGACTTTCTAAAGACAGGAGGGGCCGCAAGATGCGCTGGCATCACCGAAGACAAACTCGAGGGATTCTACCGGTATTAGCCCTTACATCCAACATAAGACACCCCTACTGCCGTTAATCGTGCACCCGCTTGCATGATTAACGGCATTTTCGACCTGTTTTGACGTTAATGGTCCATCGGCCGGCACCATTAACGACAGCAGGGGTTAGTAAAAACCGTTAAAAGGACAAAAGCGGCAACGTCAGGAGAAAATCCTTTGGTTTTTACATAAAATCCCCGTATCTTCGCAAACGATTTGAATCGTTTCAAAAAAATCAAATACATTTCTTAAAGTATGGACAGAAGAGACTTTCTCAAGGCTGGCGGGATTGCAGCCACGGCAGCGCTCGTACCCGGGTTTGCTGCTTCTTGCACAAAAGGACAGACGTTCAGGGATTTTGTTGTCAAAGACAGCTACCAGGCACAGGTGGTGGTGGTTGGAGGAGGGCCTTCAGGCGTGGCGGCGGCTCTGGCTGCGGCGAGGGCAGGTATGAAAACAATCCTGATTGAATCCGGTTCCTGCCTGGGAGGAATGGCCACACGGGGCCTTGTGGAGCCTTTTATGACTTGCTACGACACCACCGGAGAGCAGATGATTATCAAGGGTATCTTCGAAGAAATCGTGAACAATCTCGTAGAGAACGGAGGAGCCATTCATCCCAAGGAGGTAAGGTGGGAAACGCCCTACACAGCATGGATGAAACTCGGCCATGACCATGAGACCCCTTTTGACCCGGAAGTACTGAAGTTCGTGCTTGACACAATGGTCCTGCAAGCCGGAATTAAAGTCCTGTACCATACAACGTTCGTGAAATCCGTCGTAAAGGGAGACAAAATAGAGAAGCTTGTCCTGCTCACAAAGAGGGGGCTCGAATCGGTCAAGGCTGACTTCGTGATAGATACGACCGGCGACGGCGACGTTGCCGCTACTGCCGGAGTTCCGTTCACAATAGGAAACGGGAAGGGCAAAGTGCAGCCGTGCACCCTCTTTATGAGGCTGAACAACATAGAGTCCGACAAACTCATAAAAGACGTGGAATCCCACCTTCCGGAGTTCAAGAGAGTGAACGGAGTGAGTTACAGAGCCCTGTTCTGGTATGTGGAGCAAGCCGAGAACGCCGGTGAATGGGATATAGAAAGGAAGTCCGTCAATCTCCACAGATGCGTCAAAGGCGACGAGTGGTCCGTAAATGTTACGAGAATCCTTGATGTGGACGCACTTGACCCGGAGAGTCTGACCGCAGGCGAGATTGAGGGAAGACGCCAGGTGCAGGAAGTGTTCAAGTTCTTTAAGAAATATGTTCCGGGTTGCAAGAATGCTACACTCATGAAAACCGCTGATACTCTGGGCATAAGGGAATCTAGACATATAGAAGGAGAGTTCCTGCTGCAGGCCGACGACCTCCTCAACGGAGTAGTCCCTGAGGACAGCATACTTGTGGCATCGAACTCGATTGACGTGCACGGAGGCCAGGGCGACACGAATACAACCAACTACACCCTCATGAAACAGGGAAGGTGGTATGGCGTCCCGTACCGTTGCCTTGTTCCCAAGGGTATCAGGAACCTTCTCGTTGCCGGCAGGCCTATTTCTGCAACCAGCGAGGCCGTGGGAGCGGTCAGGGTTATGCCGCCTTGTATGGCGATGGGCCAGGCTGCCGGTATAGCCGCAGCATTCGCCGTACGGAACGCCGCTGCCGCTAAAGACGTTGACATTGACTCGCTCAGGAAAGAAATCGTAAAACAGGGAGGATTCCTCGGATAAGATATGAAAAGAATACTAACCGCCATTGCGGCAGCCCTGATGCTGGCCGCGGTCCCCTCAACAGGCCAGGACAACTCCCAGTTCATCCTCACCCCCAAGGCTCCTGAAACCCCGCACATCAACGGACCCAAGGTATATGGTGCTCACCCGCAGGTGGACTTCCTCTACAAAGTGCCGGCTACCGGCGTGAGACCGATGACTTTCAGCGCCAAAGGGCTTCCGAAGGGCCTTTCAATCGACTACCGCACAGGAATCATCTCCGGCAAGGCTAAGAAAGCCGGCGAGTATATTGTCACGCTGAAAGCCGAAAACGAGCTGGGCTCCGACACCCGGGAGTTGCGCATCGTCATAGGCGGCAAGCTCGCACTCACACCTCCCCTGGGATGGAACTCATGGAACTGCTGGGGAAACTCCGTCTCGCAGGAAAAGGTGATGAGCTCCGCCAACGCCCTTATAGAGAAAGGGTTGGACCAGTACGGATGGACCTACATCAACATAGACGACGGCTGGCAGGGCCTGCGCGGCGGCAAGTACAACGCCATCCAGCCGAACAGCAAGTTCGGAGATATGAAGGAGCTGGCGGACTACCTGCACTCCAAAGGCCTCAAACTTGGCATTTACTCCGGCCCCTGGGTGGGAACCTACGCCGGCCACATCGGAACCACCTGCGAGAATGAAGACGGTAAATACTGGTGGGTAGAGCAGGGCATAGTTGACGATGTTTGGAAACTCGACCGCTCAAAACAGAAGCGTGACAGCCTCTGGTACTTCGGCGATGTTTCATTCGCAAAACAGGACGCGAAGCAATGGGCGGACTGGGGTGTCGATTACCTGAAATACGACTGGAACCCTAACGACAGGTATTACCTGCGGGATATGTACGACGCCCTCCGGGAATGCGGCAGGGACATCATTTACAGCATCTCCAACTCCTCTCCCATAGCACTCGGACCATATCTTCAGCAGTATGCCCAGTGCTGGCGCACCACCGGTGACATCCGTGACAACTGGGACAGCATCTTCAAGATAGGCTTCGGAGGCCAGGACCGCTGGGCGGGATACAAGGGCCCGGGCAACTGGCCGGACGCCGATATGCTCGTGGTGGGCAAGGTCGGCTGGGGTCCCAAGACCCACTGGACCAACCTCACGCCCGACGAACAGTACACCCACATCACGCTCTGGAGCATACTCGCTTCCCCGCTGCTGATAGGTTGCGACATTGCCGAGATGGATGACTTCACCATCAGCCTGCTATGCAACTCCGAGGTGCTCGACGTCAACCAGGATGCGCTGGGCAAGCAGGCTTCACGCATTTACGGCGACGACACTTACGCCACGTACCTGAAGCCTCTTGAAGACGGTTCCGTGGCCATAGCGATGTTCAATCTCTCCGACAAACCCCGCAAGATAGGTTTCATCCCTGTGAAAATCGGCCTGATCGGCGAGCAGATTGTCCACGACCTGTGGCGCCAGAAGGATATAGCCGTGATAGGGAATCATCACGACCGCTGGGAAACGGAAGTCGCCTCACACGGTGTAGTGTTCCTGCGCCTGTCCCCCGGGGTACAGGACGTGAAGATCACCGGAATGATAAGGAGCCGCTAACAGGATTTCGGAGCGGAAGACTCTCCGGCGATGAGCCGGGGCTCGATAATTACAGTCCTGCCCGGAACGCCTTCAGTCATCATCTCCATAAGGATGGCGCAGGCGTTTTGGGCAGTTTCTTTTGCGCTTTGGTCAATCTGCGTGATTGACGGAGTCATAAGGGAGAATGACTCTCCGCCGTCGAATCCCACGAGGGCCAGGTCTTCCGGAATCTTCAGGCCCAGCTTCTTCACTACCGTAACCACCTTGACTCCGAGATAGCCCTGCGGAATGATGATCGCGTCCGTCCCCCTGTCGCGGGACTCTTGTATCATCCGCATCATTTCCGCCTCATCCTGTTCGTTCACGTGTTGCACACGTGCCGTGTCACCCAGGCCAAGTTCGCGGAAATAAGCCATATAGGCATCTTCCCTGGCCGTCAGGTTTGAATAAGGGGCCTCGTTGGAAAAGACCTCGATATGTTTGTATCCGTTTGCAAACAGATGGTCTACGGCCATTCTCATAGCCTTGTTATGGTCAAGATGCACCCTGCCTGCCTCTGCGTTGCCCTTGGGGTTACGGTTCAGGAAGACCACGGACATCCCCAGCTTGACAGCCCTTTCAATCTCCTTGGAACAGTCATCGGTCGGGGTGATCATAAGCCCTTTGACGCCGTCGGCGTGGAAAGTGTCTATCAGCCTGGCTATCTTGGATGTAAGGTTGTCGGAGCTGCTGAAAAGGACAGTGAAACCGTTCTCGTAAGCTATATCTTCAATCTGCCTCGTTATTTCCGCAAAAAAGATGTTGGAGATATCCGGGGTAATCACCCCGATTATCTTATTGAAACCGATTCTGAGAGTAGAAGCAGCCTTGTTTGGCGTGTAATTCAACTCTTTCACCACCGCCAGGACCTTGTCTGCAGTTTTGCTTGCCACCCCTTTTCTGTTGTTCAGTACCATTGATACCGAGCCGACAGAAACTCCGGCCCTTTTAGCGACATCTTTTATGGTAATCTTCTCCATTTGCACAAAAATATACATAATCGCTTGAATTATCAAAAAAATCAACGTATCTTAGCAAAGAGTTTGAATCGTTTCAAACCAAGATAGCACACTTTAGACTTCGTTCAATTCAAGAATGTTTTGTATATTAGCGGTTCATAGACTAACAACGGCCAACACATGATTAGAATATGAAACGACGTGACTTTCTTAAAGCCAGCGGTGCCGCAGTGGCCGGAGGAGCGCTGCTCACCGGCGCCGGCAGCCTGGCCGCTTCCTGCACAAACACATCGAATGACCTTGACTGGGGATCCACTGACGTACTGGTAGTCGGCGGAGGGCCCGCGGGCGTGTGCGCGGCTATAGCCGCCGCCCGCTGCGGGGCCAGGACCACCATAGTGGAGACCGGCAACTGCCTCGGCGG
>CAMZCW010000141.1 GCA_947305045.1 uncultured Bacteroidales bacterium
GTACAAGGGAGTATTTCCAATCAGTCTTTTTAGCATAAAGGGAAATCGGCACTCCGGTTTCCCTTTTTTTTGTTGTATTGAGCACGACAATTTGTCGCCTATAGAAACCCCAATGTCCGGATTACAGGTCCTGCGTATCCTTAAAAAATACGGTTACCGCAAGGGGAAGTAAGGCCTTCTACCTCAATTACCTTGGACAGTTTGATATCCAAAGCCGAAGCGCCTACGCAGATGCGATATGTCCCCGTATCGCCAACCCAGTTGTGGGACGTGGCATCGTAGTGGGAGAAAGCGGAAGCGGGCAGCAGGAGGGTCACCTTCTTGCTTTGCTTGGGAGCGACGCTTACCTTTTCAAAGCCTTTGAGCTCCATATCCGCCATGGCAATCTTGGCATCCAGGGCCGAAATATAGACCTGGGCCACTTCTGCGGCCTCCATCTTGCCTTTGTTGGAAACGGTAAAACTTATCTCCACTCCTTCCGGGATATTCTTGACCGAAAGGTCGGAATAGGCAAAGTCGGTATAGGTGAGGCCATAGCCCAGCGGGAACATGGGCTTTACGTTAAAATGCTTCATGCCGCGATAGCCCAGGAAGATGCCTTCGCCATACTCAATGAAAGGATACTGGAAATCGATTTTGGTCTTTCTGTCGCCATAGGGCTTGGAAATGAGGTAATGGGGATAAGCGGGATTGGCCTCCAGCGATCCCCAGAAAGTAAAGGGCAGCCTGCCGGAAGGGGAAACCTTTCCGGAGAGAATGGAAGCGAGCGCCGTTCCGCCTTCCTGTCCGGCGTACCAGGCCATCACCAGCGCATTCACCTTGTCGATCCAGGGATTGACGTCCACCTCACCACCTGAATAAATCACGGCCACGGTGTTGGGATTAGCATCGGCCACGGCACAAATCAGGTCGTTCTGCTCCTGGGAAAATGCATACGGCCGGTCGAAACCCTCACCTTCCGTATCGTAATTGAAGCCTGCAGCCACCACGACAGCACCCGCCTTGCGGATTTTCTCATAATCCGGCGCCCGCCAGTCCATCAGTTCCACCTTGTAGCTTTTCCCCAGTTTGGAAAGACCGGCATACAAGGTAATGTTTCTGCCCTCGATCGGGTCCATTGCGCCGCTGCCGCCTCCATAAGGGACGATATCGGCGTTGGGGCCGAGGACGATAATTGTCTTCTTGGATGCCTTGAGCGGAAGGGCGCCGCTATTCTTCAGCAGCACGGGGCCTTCCAGCGCAGCTGCGAGGGCGTTGGCGCGGGACTTGTCACAGTCTTCCGGGATGCTTTCATCCTTGACGGGATTGTCCAGGAAGCCGTACGCAATGGCCGTCTGCAGGATATGCTGGCACTTTTCGTCAATCCAGCTTTCCTGGATGACACCGTTTTCCAGCAGTTTTTGCGCATGCTCGTAAATCATCACATGGCCGCGCGGCATCTCGATGTCCAGTCCGCTGCCGAAACATCCGACGGCGCTGTAGGAAGAAGTCCAGTCGCTCATCACAATCCCCTCAAAGCCCCATGCCCTGAGGTTATCCTTGATAAGCCAAGAGTTCTCGGAGGCATGCGTTCCATTCACGGGGTTGTAACTGGTCATAACACAGGCTACATTCCCTTGCTCTACCGCTTTCCTGAAAGCCGGGAAGTAGATTTCATTGATGGTGCGCTCGTCGGCGTTGGAACTGATGCAGTGCCGGTCGTATTCCTGGTTGTTCAGCGCAAAGTGCTTGACCGTAGCCATCACGCCCTTGCTCTGGATACCTTTTATATAATGCAGCGCCGTCTCCGAAGCCAGATACGGATCCTCTCCATAGTACTCGAAATTACGTCCACATAGGGCCGTCCGGTAGATATTCACGCCCGGGCATAGCATGATGGCAACGCCGCGGGCGCGGGCATCCAGGCCGATGCCTTCACCCACCTTCCCGGCCACATCCCGGTTCCAGGAAGCGGCCAGAGAAAGACCGCAGGGGTAGTAGGTGCTCCGCGTTTTGTTGCGCACTCCCTGAGGGCCGTCTGCCATACGGATAGCAGGAATGCCCAGTCTGGGAATAGGCTGGATATGGAATCCATCCTCATACTCTTCGCCGCCCGTGATTCGGACGCCGTGGATGAGCGTGCACTTTTCCTCCAGTGTCATCCGGGAAACCAGCTTTGCTGCACGCTGCTTGGCCTGGGTTGAAATCCAGCCCTGGTTCATCGTGACGGGAGCAATCTGCCCATCGGGCATAAACATCGGCGAATCCATGCACTCGACGCTGTGTTGGCCGGCACCAATTCCCAGGGCCGCCACGAGGATTGTAAGGAGCATCTTCATATTGAATGTTGATAACTTTTTTAAAGATAGTTATATTCTATGGCTCTCCGGTGTTTACCGTATCCCGTACTTCCTGAGAATCCGGAGCACCTGTTTCTCAATGGAATCGGCCCACAGGGCGTAGCCGTGGTCGCCGGGGTGGATGCCGTCTACGGAAGTGTCGTGGTGCTTGTCCGTGGCATTGGTTTTTATGTAATATACGTCTTTGTACCGCTTGACGGCAATGTTCATGAGAGAATCGGCCATATGGGCCCGCCGGCGCTCTTTGCGGTCTTCGTGCAGGTTGAAATTGCGGTTCTCCCGGTAGATGGTCCTTTGGAAGATGAGCGGTTTGCCGGGATGGGCGGCCTGGAGGGTCTCGATGAAGGGAAAGAGCCGCTCTTCCACCTCCTGGGGCGATGGATTGGAGAAGGTATCGAAGATGAAGGCATCGACCTGGGCCTCTGCCAGCGCAGCGGCAAAATACGGCTGGAGCTTGCAGTTGCCGCTACAGCCCAGGCTCAGGAGCTGGATACCGGTGTGGCGGCTGAACTGGGCCGGATACGTCATGCCGCTCCGCGATGCGCTGGCCCCATGGGTAAAGCTGGAACCAAAAACACCTACCCGCCAGCGGAATGGGTTGGGAAGGGCCTCAATCTGCGCCCCTTCTTCAATGCCGATTTTCACGGAACGCTCCTCGCTGAACAGGGGGAGGTACAGGAGGCAGTCGTGCCAGCTCCCGTCCATATTGGCGACAGGCGCTACCAGCGTGAATTGCTTATTTCGCGGAGCGGAGCCGGCGTAAAGCCATCGGCCCTCCTTGCGGATATACAGGTCATAGCCCTGCGAGGCCATATCAGGCGTGGCAGGGTAGCTTTCTTTCTGCCCGAACTCGGTTTTCACGGTGATACTTTTGCTATTGGTGCGGAATGCGACCGAAATGCCGGACGACTCCCGCACCTGCAGGTTCTCTTTTTTGGTAAAGCCCTTGAAACGGACGGTATCCACCCTGTGATAAGGATTGGGCGTGTCCGGGAAAAGCTTTCCAACCAGGGTGAACTCCGACGCCTCCGTATACACATACGGCACGTCGGGAATACTTTGGGCCGATACACGCAGCACCATAGCGGCCGCGCAGCAGAAAAGAAGGAGTTTCTTGGTCATAGTCAGTGTTTTTCCTTGTAAATATAGTGAAAAATGAGCATAAGTGGAGAAAAATTTTTATATAAGGAAAAGTATTTGTATTTTAGCATATTGGGTATCATTTGAACCACGTAATTAAAATGAAAAGATTCATCTCTATTCTCATTGCATTTGCCCTGGTCTCTCCCGCTTTTGCACAAAAGGGAGAAGGCTGGACCAGTAAAACCATTGCCGATGGCATCACGTACCTTACGTTTAGCGGGTTTGATGAAGTCTCCGGCGCGAACCAGGAAATCTTTGTGCTGGACTGGGATATGTCCAACCCGTCCTATGCGCTGCGGTACACCTGGACGGACAAAGCTGTCATTTCCTCCGGCGTGCACCGGCGGGAGAATGCCGTGGCTACGCTGAATGCGGCGTATGAGCCCATTTCCGTGGTGGCCAAGGTGGGGGGATACTACCATTCCTGCATGCCGCGGGACACCGTGATGGAAACGCCGGTGTTCAACTGGAAGAGCGAGGCGGCCATCTATACGGATGCGTCGGGGCAGAAGGTGAAAATTGCCTTTGACGGAAAGGGCAAGTCCATTGCGGAGCAGCGGGCTTTTTATGCCGCGTCCCCGTGGGAGAATATTTTCACCAGCGCGCCCATGCTCATCGACAATTATGAGCCTGTGGGGGCGTTCTTCAGCGACAGCACCCTTACGGCGGCGCAGCTGGAGGAGTACAATTACGAGCATCCCGTGCGGCACCAGGGCGTGCGGCATCCCCGGACGGCGGTGGCCATTACCGAGGACGGTCATTTCCTCATGGTGGCCGTGGATGGCCGGAGGAAAGACTTGAGCGAAGGCATGTCGGCCCGGGAACTGACCCGCTTCCTGGAGAAGAACTTCCATCCGCAGTATGCGCTGAACATGGACGGCGGCGGTTCCACTACGCTGTGCGTCCGTGGGGAAGGGGACCCTGTCACGCATGTGGTGAACTACCCCACCGGCAACAAGAAACACGACCATGCCGGCGAGCGGCGCCTGTATTCGCATTTCTGCCTTGTCGAGGTGCCGGAGATGCCATCGGCCCAGGAAATCCGCGAAAAGGTGAAGGCCGATTGGAGCCTGGCTTCCGGACTGGACCGCGTGATGGACTGGGGTCCCAAGACCGGTACATCTGCGCCCAAGGGCTACGAGGCCACCTATATCAGCCATTATGGCCGGCATGGCTCGCGTTATGCCTATACCGCCAAGGCCTATACGGTGCTGCTGGAGATGCTGCGCGAGGGGGCTGCTACCGGCAATCTTACGGCTTTCGGTAAGGATTTGCTGGCGCGCCTGGAGCCCTTCTGGACCTATGCGGAGTACCGCGTGGGAGACCTGACGGAGCTGGGCTGGCAGCAGCAGGCCCAAATCGCCCGCACCATGGTGCAAAGTTTCCCCAAGGCGTTTGGCGCCGGGAGCCGTGTAGAGGCGTCTTCATCGGCCTCTATCCGTGCCATCATGAGCATGAGCTCCTGCATTTCCAGCCTTTCCCGCGTAGCGCCCAAGGCCGATATTTACGCCCATCAGAGCCGGACGGACATCCAGGCAACGCGTCCCAACGAGCGTACCAATCCTTTTGCCTATAAAGGCCCGAAGGCGGTTTTCCCCTATGGCGAGAGCCCGGAAGCGTTCTTCCTGCGCCGTTTCCCGCAGTACAAGGAGGTGCTGGCGCGCTTGTTTGTGAGCCCCGATGCGGCGCTAGCCGGACGGAAGCCCTTCGATGTCTTCTTTAACCTCTATATGTTTGTCGCCGGCATGAACAGTTTGCCTGCCGATGTCCGCCTGGACGTGGACGGCATCTTCACGGGGGACGAGTTTGCTACCCTGTGGGAGACGGACAACTACGAGCGTTTCCGGGAGTACCTGCCGTACCGCACCCCGTGCTCGTCCATCGTGGACGATATCGTCGCCAGGGCGGACAAGCGCCTGGAGGCAGGGGAGAAGGGCGCAGACCTTCGCTTCGGGCACGACCACATTGTGATGTCGCTGCTCATGATCATGGACATCGACCATTTCAGCCGGTACCCGTCGTCGCCCGACGACCTGATCCGCGTGTTCCAGACCTACCGTTCGCCCATGGCGGCCAACCTCCAGTTCATCTTCTATACGCCCAAAAAGAAGGGGGCCGATGTCCTGGTGAAGGTGCTGCTCAATGGTGAAGAGGCGCAACTGGGCTTCCTTCAGCCATTTAGCGGTCCTTATTACAAATGGGCCGATGTCCGGACCTATCTTGAGAAGAGAGTATCCCTATTTGTAGATGCAAAAAATTGAAAAAAAATTTGCGGATTAAAAAATAGTTACTACCTTTGCAGTCCCGTTTGAAACGAACGGGATTTTTTACGGCCATTTGGCCACTTGATCATTGACAATACTGAGAGAATAGATTAAGAGGTAAAGCAAAAGATAGAGTTAGTCTGATAAAGAAGTTATCAAACGGAATTTTCGGACTACAATTTCAATAGGCAAGAGCAAACACAGCAATGTGTGATTCACTGTGTGTGATGAGATTCTCTCGCTTCGCTCGGAATGACACCTGTCATACCGAGGCCGAAGGCCGAGTGTATCTCAAAGCACACGAAAGAGAAAGAAGATAAGAGCGAACGGAGGATGCCTAGGCTATCCGGAGGCGATGA
>CAMZCW010000142.1 GCA_947305045.1 uncultured Bacteroidales bacterium
TTCCGCGATCCCAAGCTGTTCTGGGACCCCCAGAGCAAGCAGTGGAAGGTGATTCTGGCCGCCGGACAGGAAGTGCAGTTCTACAGCTCCGACAACCTCAAGGACTGGACCTACGACAGCAGTTTTGGCCTTGCCTATGGCAACCACAACGGCGTTTGGGAGTGTCCGGACCTGGTTCGCCTGCCCTTCGAGGGCAAGGACAAGTACGTGCTCATCCTCAACATCAACCCCGGCGGTCCCTTCGGCGGCAGCGCAACGCAGTATTTCGTGGGCAGCTACGACGGCAAAACCTTCAAGTGCGACGACCTTCCCACCGTTACCCGCTGGATGGACTATGGCAAGGACCACTACGCCACCGTTACCTGGAGCAACGCTCCGGATAACAGGACCGTAGCCATTGCCTGGATGAGCAACTGGCAGTATGCCAATTCCGTCCCCACCACCCAGTTCCGCAGCGCCAACTCCGTTCCGCGCGACCTGAGCCTCATCCGGAAGGGCAAGGAAGTGCTCCTGAAGAGCACCCCTTCCCCGGAGGTGGAAGCCTTGCGCGGCAATCCCGTGCAGCTGGCCCTTGCCACCGCCCCGGTAGAGCTCTTTGACACCCCGCAGCGTGCCTATGAACTGGTCATCCGCTTCAACCTGGGCAAGAAAGACGACGCCACCTTCGTGCTCTCCAACGAGACCGGTGAACAGGTGGTCCTCTCCTACAATGCCGCCGTGCAGACCTTCTCCATGGACCGTCGCGGCAGCGGCAACGTGAAGTTCTCCAAGTCCTTCGCAGCCGTCACCACCGCTCCTACCGTCGTGGGCGGCAAGATGGAGCTCCGTCTCCTGGTGGACAGCGCCAGCATCGAAGCCTTCGGCCCGGACTTCTGCATGACCAACCTGGTGTTCCCCACCTCCCCTTATAATATCCTGAAGATGTACGGCAACACCAAGGCCGACGTAACCCTTTATCCGATTGCCAAATGAACAAGAAACTGCAACTGATACCGGTGATGCTCTGCTTCTTTGCCATGGGGTTCGTGGACCTCGTGGGCATCGCCTCCAACTATGTGCAGCAGGACCTGCAGCTCACAGACTCCGCCGCCAACATTTTCCCGTCGCTGGTCTTCTTCTGGTTCCTCATCTTCTCCGTTCCCACGGGCATCCTGATGAACCGAATCGGCCGCAAGAACACCGTGCTCCTGAGCCTGGTGGTGACGGTGATTTCCCTGGTCCTGCCCATTTTTGGCGAGAGCTACGGCCTCATGCTGGCCGCCTTCTCTCTGCTGGGAATTGGCAATGCTCTCATGCAAACCTCACTGAACCCGCTCATCACCAACATTATCAAGGGCGATAAGCTGGCCAGCACCATGACCTTCGGCCAGTTTGTGAAGGCCATCGCCTCCTTCATGGCCCCGTACATTGCCATGTGGGGAGCCACCGCCGCCATGCCGTCCTGGGGCCTTGGCTGGAGAGTACTCTTCCCGGTGTACGGTGTAATTGGCATCCTGGCAGCGCTGTTCCTTGCCCTCTCCCCCATCGAGCGGGAGCAGGTAGCGGACAAGGCTTCCGGCTTCGCGGCCTGCTTCAAGCTGCTGGGCAAACCTATCGTCCTTCTGAGCTTCCTGGGTATCATGTGTCATGTGGGCATTGACGTGGGCACCAACACCACGGCGCCCAAACTCCTGATGGAGCGCGTGGGCCTCACCCTCACGGAGGCCGGTTTTGCCACCAGCCTGTACTTTATCTTCCGTACCATCGGCTGCCTGAGCGGCTCGTTCATCCTGTCCAAGTTCAGCCACCGGAAGTTCTTCCTCTTCAGCGTGGTTCTCATGGCCCTGTCCATGTGCGGCATGTTCTTCGGGACCACCAAGGCCATCCTGTACGTGGCCATCGCTCTGGTAGGGTTCGGTAACTCCAACATCTTCTCCATCGTGTTCTCGCAGGCCCTGCTGGCCGTTCCCGAGAAACAGAACGAGGTAAGCGGCCTCATGATCATGGGCCTGTTCGGCGGTACCGTATTCCCGCTCCTGATGGGCTTCGCCTCCGACGCCGTGGGCCAGGGAGGCGCCATTGCCGTGATGACCCTTGGCGTAGTGTATTTGTTCTACTATTTCTCTAAAGTTCGTAACTAATTATGGGTAAATTTGTTATAGGTATTGGGGAAGCGCTTTGGGACATGCTCCCCGAGGGAAAGAAACTGGGTGGTGCACCCGCCAACTTTGCCTACCATGCCAGCCAGTTCGGCCTGGAAGGTCTTGCTGTGAGTGCTATCGGCCAGGACAAACTGGGCGAGGAAATTGTGGAAGCCCTGGAAGAGCATCATCTGCCCTACCACCTGGACCGCGTGGAATACCCGACCGGCACCGTACAGGTAAGCCTGGACAGCCGGGGCGTGCCGCAGTACGAGATCAAAACCGGCGTCGCCTGGGACAACATCCCGTACACCAAGGAGTTGGCAGAACTGGCCGGTCAGTGCCAGGCCGTGTGCTTTGGTTCCCTGGCCCAGCGCAGCCCCGTTTCGCGGGAGAGCATCGGCCTTTTCCTGGATGCCGTACCGGAGGACTGCCTCAAGGTATTTGACATCAACCTGCGCCAGGACTTCTATAACAAAGAGGTGCTGGAGGCCTCTTTCCGCCGCTGTGACATCCTGAAAATCAACGACGAAGAGCTGGTGGTGATGGCCCGGCTGTTCAACCTGCCCGGCCTTGCCCTGGAAGAGAAATGCCGTTACCTGATCAAGGAATACCAGCTCAAGATGCTCATCCTCACCTGCGGCGTAAACGGCAGCTATGTCTTCTACGAAGGCGGCATGTCGTTCCTGGACACCCCCAAGGTGCAGGTGGCGGATACCGTTGGCGCCGGCGACTCCTTCACCGGTGCGTTCGTAGGCTCCCTGCTCACGGGGAAACCCGTTACCGAGGCCCACGAGACTGCCGTCAAGGTATCGGCCTTCGTGTGCACCCAGAGCGGAGCCATGCCCATTGTTCCGGATAATCTCAAGTAAATGACTAAAAAGCTTTTCCTACTCATATCAGTGGTACTTCTTCTCACCGGTTGCGCCGGTGGGAAGAAGTCTCTGGTTATAGGCGTATCGCAGTGCAGCGACGACATTTGGCGCAGTAAGCTCAACGACGAGCTCTCCCTTGCGGCCCGTACAGACGGGGTTACGCTCCGTTTTTCATCCGCCGATGACGACAGCCAGAAGCAGATGGCCCAGATCCGCCGCTTTGTGGCGGAAGGCGTGGACCTTCTCATCATCTCGCCCAACCAGTCGCACACCATTACCCCTGCCGTAGAAGAAGCTTTTGACGCCGGTATCCCGGTCATCCTGTTCGACCGGAAAATCGACTCGCACAAATACACCGCCTTCATTGGCGCCGACAATGTGGAAATCGGGCGCATCATGGGGCATTATATGGCCGATTTCCTGGGTAAAAAAGGCCATGTGGTAGAGATTCCGGGCCTGGAGGGTTCCTCCCCTGCCGATGACCGCCACAAAGGCTTTGCAGAGGCACTGGCGCAGTATCCCGGCATGACGCTCACCGTGGCGCCGTACGGCGGCTGGCTCCGGGAAGGCGGCTTTGACGCCATGGAAGAGGTGATGGCCCGCGGCATCCGGCCCGATGCCGTCTTTGGCCAGAACGACCGCATGGCGCAGGGCGCGCGGGAAGCCCTGGGCTCCCCTGCCCATGTAGCCTTCTTTGGCGTAGACGCCCTGCCGGAAGACGGCCTGCAGAAAGTGATTGACGGAGAGCTCACCGCCTCCTACCTGTACCCCACCCGCGGCGACCTGGTGATGGAACTGGCCCTGAATATTCTCCGCGGGGCGCCCTTCCAGCGGGAGAACCTGCTGGAAAGCGCCCTGGTAGACAGCCGCAACGCCCGCATCCTCAAGATGCAGGAAGCGGAAGTGGCCAATCAGCGGGCCCATGTGGAGAACATCAACGCCCGGCTGGACACCTTTCTGATGGAATACAACACCCAGCGCATTATCATGTGGCTGGTGATCGCCTTTGCCATTCTGGTGGTCCTCATTGCCGCCCTGTCCTACTGGAGCTACATGCGCACCCGGGAGCTCAAACAGAAACTGGAGGAAAGCACCGCCGCCAAGCTACGCTTCTTCACCCAGGTGAGCCACGACCTCCGGACGCCCCTCACCCTGGTTGCCGGTCCGCTGGAGCATGTCCTGGAAGGCCCGCTGTCAGCGGACCAGCAGCAAACGCTCCTGATGGCACGCCGCAATGTGACCGTTCTTCAGCAACTGGTGAATAACATTTTGGATTTCAGAAGGATAGAGAGCGGAAACCGTCCGCTTAACGCCTCCCGCTTTGACCTCCCCGCCGCCGTGCAGGAATGGATGGGCGGGTTCAGCGGCACCTCCCAAAGCCTGTCGTACGAAGGGCTCCCGGCCCTTACCGTAGAGGCCGATATGCGCCTTGTGGAGCGGGTGCTGTTCAACCTCCTGGGCAACGCCATCAAGCACACCCGGCCGGACGGGCACATCACCGTTTCCGTGAAGCAGGAAGGAGCATCGGCAGTCCTATCCGTTGCCGATGACGGAGAGGGCATCCCGCCGGAAAAACTGCCGTATATCTTCGAGGAATTCTACAAAGCCAATGAGTCCAGTAACGGTACCGGCATTGGCCTGGCCCTGATTAAAGCCGTAGCGGAGCTGCACAAGGGCAGCGTGAGCGTGGAAAGCACGCTGGGCAAGGGCTCCACCTTTACCCTGCGCCTTCCGCTGGTGCAAAAAGGCGCCAGCGTGAGCGAAGGCAAATCGGCATCGGCCTATACGGAGCGCTACGAGGAGACCTATCTCCGCGAGGACAGCCACAAGCAGGAGGCCGCCAGCCGGGTGAGCGAAAGCGACCGTCCCACCATCCTGGTGGTGGACGACAACGCAGACCTTCGCCGCTTTATTGGCACACTGCTGGAAGGCGAATACCGTATTCTGAGCGCCTGCGACGGCCGGGAGGCCCTGGAAAAAGCCACGCGCGAACTGCCGGACCTGGTGGTATCGGACGTGATGATGCCCGTGATGGACGGCCTGGAACTCTGCAAGGAACTCAAAGGACAGCTGGCCACCAGCCACATCCCCGTCATCCTCCTGACCGCCAAATCGCTGGAAGACCAGCGCGCGGAAGGCTATGATTCCGGGGCCGATGCCTACATCTCCAAGCCTTTCAGCGAACGGGTGCTGCTCGCCCGTATCGGCAACCTGCTCAAGAGCCGCATCCTGCTCAAGGAGCATTACCTGGAAACCGGCGAAAGCGCCGCCCGGCCACAGGAAAACGACTTCCTATCCCGTTTCCGCGCACGGGTCCGCGAGCACCTGGGAGACGAAAACCTGAGCGTGGAGCAGCTGGGCTCCGACCTGGGCCTTTCGCGCGTGCAACTGTATAGGAAGGTGAAAGCCCTTACCGGCTACTCCCCTGTTGAACTGGTTCGTATCACGCGCCTGAAAGCAGCGGAACAGCTGCTCAAAACCACCGACAAAACCGTGGCGGAGGTAGCCTATGCCGTGGGCTTTGGCACACCCTCCTATTTCAGCAAATGCTACAAGGAACTCTTCGGACATGTTCCGGGAGAAGAACGGTAGCTTTTGACGCGGAAAAATTTGTGATTCTGAGAATTATTCGTATCTTTGCAGTCCATTTTTTGAGATGACCGCTAAGCTCTGGCAAGACCCGCCCGCGAGGGGCAGGCGCTTACGGTCCAAACTTTAACAAGTTTTTGTACAATGTACGCAATCGTAGACATTGCAAGCCAGCAGTTTAAAGTAGAAGCTGGCATGGATATCTTCGTAAACCGCCTGCAGGCCAAGAACGGAGAATCCGTCGAGTTCGACAAAGTGCTCCTCGTAGACAATGAGGGCAAAGTGAAAGTGGGTACTCCCTATGTGAAGGGTGCCAAGGTTACCGCCACTGTTGTGGACGACGACGCCAAGGCAAAGAAAGTGCTCGTGTTCAAGAAAATCCGTCGCAAGGGTTTCCAGACGCTCAATGGCCATCGCCAGAAGCTCACCAA
>CAMZCW010000143.1 GCA_947305045.1 uncultured Bacteroidales bacterium
TATGCCGATAAGCGGTTGATTTTAATTGAGACGTCTAACAGCTGTTGTTCCGTCCTCACGTTTTTTCCTTTCCTGTATCGCTTCCCGTCCTCTGGCGTTTCTGGTCAGGCGCTGAAGTGTTGCAGGTCAAACCCTGAAGTGTCGCGGGTCTGCAGAAAATAGCTGACCTGCAACGCAAATCGGCCTTCTGTGCTTTCTGACGTTACAGGTTGGCCTTTTTTTGCAGACCTGCCACGCTTTGTGCCCTCACCTGCTACATTTAACTCTTGGAACCCTTCGCCTGCCAGACTTGTAACGGGGGGTACGCACTACTTAACGAAAATAAGTGCGACCTCTTTTTTACGATTGTCATATAAAAACGTTAAAAAACGGAAGAAACAGATAATAAATCGTTTGAAACGAAAAACTGGCTTGCCGGTGAACGGTGACGTGTCTATTTTTGCAAGCGGTTGCTGACCATTCGAAGTTGGCACTTATTCATTCATCACAAATAAAAAAACAGACACAGTCATGAAAAAGTTTCTGGAAGTCCTTGTGGACGATGATGGCAATTTGCATCTTAATACCGATTATGAGTTCGCCGATTCTGTGGAAAACCCGCCTACAGACATGAAGAAATTCCAGGAAGAGAACGACCTGCTGCTCAAGCAAGCGGTCCGTGGTGTTGTAAATGCCTTATGGAAAGAGAGAAAACTCAATGTAAGTAAGGCCATCCGGTACCTTTCCATGGCAGAGATTATCTCTGATGTCCAGCCTTATGACAATGCAGAACAATTGTGGAGCGCGATGATGTTTTACTTTATTCCGCACTATGAAAAGTTCTCGACACAGTTGAAGAAACCCTATGGGTTCAATCCGTCAAGGGTGATCCGTCCCATGACATTCGGGTCCTTCCCCGGCTGCAGCACCATGCCCATCAGTGGATTCGGACCCAAAAAGAACTAGTCATGGCTTTTCAGCGAATCGTGATGCGTCCACTGCCCGACAGGCGTGTCCGGAAAGTCTATCCATTCCATATCAGTTTAGAGGGAATGGAGACCACGCTATTGTGCCGGGATGATGAAGATTATGACCATCTTGAGAAGTGTTTCTATGTAAGCGCCTGGAAAAGCAATTGTCTGGTTATCGTTGAAATTGCCATGTCTAATCATGGACATTGCGCCATTTTGGCCGAAGATATGGAGACGGCATTTAAGGCAGGAACGCTAATAAAAAAGCGGCACTCTCAATATCTGGCTTGGAAATACGATGAAAAAGGGATACTTGCCCGATCGGATTTGAGCGTAAAGTATTTGGACTCAGACTGGTATGTTCGGAATACTTTGGCTTATATTCCTCGTAACGCCATGGATGCCGGAGCCCGGGTGGAGGACTATCGCTGGTCGGCTTATCGGGGCCTGTTCACCGGAGGACGAAGTTCGGCCGCTTTGCGTCGGGTTTCGGATTTGAGCCGGCGGGAGCGCAATTCATTGTTCCATACGCACGAAGATTTAGGGAATGTTCCGTGGCTCATTAATGCAGACGGGAATATCGAGCCTGCCAGTGCGTGTGACTGGCAGTATCTGGAAAATGCATTTAATAACGACCAGGCTTTCTTCTTAAAAACCATCGGGAGCGTCAATCAGGCACAGATGAGACAGATGCTTGTTATCAATGGCCGGGAACGGCAAACGGATACGGAGATGTTGGCCGTAATCAGGAACCTGGCCGATAAGTGGTATGGCAAAACCCTTGTAGAACTCACTCCGGAAATGAAAGCTAGGATCCTTCCATATTTGTATCGCTCATACAATACCTCTATTCCTCAACTGGCCAGGTGCTTATGTCTTCCTCGGGATGTAATTGCCGATTTGCTTCCGACCAAACGTACTTTGTGATGCGTCACTGTGCCGTTAAACATGGCCGATTGTCGCGTGTGCCGCTAACGATTTTGAGAGGCTGGTCCGCTTGGCAAATCAGGTGCTGAAGTGTAGCAGGTCAAGTCCTGAACTGTTGCGGGTCTGCAGAAAACAGCTGACCTGCAACGCAAATCGGCCTCCTGTGCTCTCTGACGTTACAGGTCGGCCGTTTTTTGCAGACCTGCCACGCTTTGTGCCCTCACCTGCTACGTTTTGTAGTTTCGGGAGAAATATGTACCTTTGAATATGGAGAAATTCGTATCTACCCTTAACGAAATAGTATGGAACCCCGCCTTGGTGGGGCTCCTGCTTTTTGCCGGACTGTATTTCTCCATCCGGACACGTTTTGTGCAGGTGCGGCGTTTTGGGCTCATGCTACGCTCGCTCTTTGGCAAGAAGGCCGGGGAAAAGAGCGGCATTTCCTCCTTTGAGGCCTTCTGTATCGCGCTGTCCGGGCGTGTGGGTACGGGAAACATCGTGGGTGTGGCCACGGCCATTGCCTTCGGCGGTCCTGGCGCTGTGTTCTGGATGTGGGTGGTGGCTTTCCTGGGGGCGTCCACGGCCTTTGTGGAGTCCACGCTTTCCCAGATGTACAAGTTCAAGCACTCCAGCGGCTACCGGGGCGGTCCGTTCAGCTTCATTGAGGACGGCCTGGGTAAGCGGGTGCTGGGTATTGTGTTTGCGGCCATCACCATCCTCAGCTGCGGTTTCTTCCTTACCACCGTGCAGGCCAACGGCGTATCCATGGCCATGGCCAATGCTTTCCCGGTGCCGCCGCTGGCCACCGGAATAGCCCTGGCGGTAATCCTGGGCGTGGTGGTTATCGGCGGGGTGAAGCGCATTGCCAAGGTAGCCTCCATCGTTACGCCTTTGATGGCTTTCGGTTATATTATCATGTCGCTGGTGGTGGTGGTTTTCCATATCCAGGACGTACCGGCGGTGTTCGTCACCATTTTCAAGAGCGCCTTCGGCATCACACCTGTGGCTGGCGGCATCATCGGCACCACCATTGCCATGGGCGTCAAGCGCGGCATCTTCTCCAACGAAGCGGGGCAGGGAACCGGCGCCATCGTATCGGCCGCGGCCGATGTGGACCATCCCGCCCGGCAGGGCCTTGCACAGGCGTTTTCCGTGTATGTGGATACCCTCCTGGTATGCACGGCAACGGCCCTTATGATTCTCACTTCCGGCACCTACAACATCATTGATTCGGCCACGGGAGAACTGCTGGTGGCCAATGCGCCGGAGCTGGGCAACAACTACGCCGGCTTCACTCAGGGTGCCGTGGACACCGTCTTTGCGGGCTTTGGCAGCCAGTTCATCTCCATCGCCATGGTGTTCTTTGCCTTCAGCACTATCATGGCCTATTATTTCTATGCGGAAACGGGCATCATCTACCTCTTCCGCGGAAAGGACCAGCGTAAGGAAAAGTGGGTGATCCGCATCTTCCAGGCCATCATGATTGCCGCGGTGGTCTTCGGCGCGGTACGCGAGGCCGACCTGGTCTGGACCCTGGGCGACATAGGTGTTGGTCTCATGGCCTGGGGAACGGTGATTTCCATCCTAATCCTTTGTCCCAAGGCCATCAGGGCCCTGAAAGAGTTCGAGAACAAGGTCCAACAATAGCATTGTTTTTTCTAAAATAATTGCTACCTTTGCACCACACATAAGCGCGACGGCCTGGTAACGGTCGTCGGCTCGTTTTTTTGACAACAACAAAAAACACTAAATAAAACTATGGCAATTGAATACATGACTCAGGCCGGTCTGGACAAGCTCAAGAAGGATCTTGCCGATGCTCTGGCACAGCGGCCCGTGATCTCCGCAGCCATTGCGGAGGCCCGCGAGAAGGGAGACCTCTCGGAGAATGCGGAGTACGACGCAGCCCGGGACGCCCAGGGACTCCTGGAGGTGAAGATCGCCCGCCTCAAGGAGAAGGTGGCCAATGCCCGCGTAATCGACGAGAGCAAGCTTTCGGCCGATACCGTGCAGCTCCTTTCCAAAGTGAAGGTGAAGAACCTCACCAACAAGATGGTAATGAATTTCCAGATTGTTCCGGAGAGCGAGGCAGACTTCACCAAGGGCCTGCTGGCCGCTACCACGCCCATCGGCAAGGCTCTTATGGGCCATTCCAAAGGGGAAGTGGTGGATGCTCAGGTCCCCAGCGGTGTCATGAAGTTTGAAATCCTGGAAATCTCTCTGTAAGATGGCAACCATTTTCACCAAGATCGCCAAAGGCGAGATTCCGTCCTACAAGTGCGCGGAAAGTGAGGATTTCTACGCCTTCCTGGACATTTCCCCGCTGGCCAAGGGCCATACCCTGGTCATCCCCAAGAATGTGGAGGACGACTATATTTTCCACCTGGACGAAGCCACTTACGAGGGCCTTGTAAAGTTTGCCCGCAAGGTGGCCATCGCCCTCAAGGCCGCTGTCCCCTGCAAGCGGGTAGGCGTTGCTGTCCTGGGCATGGAAGTGCCTCATACCCACATCCATCTGGTGCCCCTCCAGACAGAGGGAGACATGGATTTCCGTAAACCCAAGCTGCAGTTGGAACCGGCCGAAATGGCTTCCATCGCCAGCGCAATCCTTGCCGAATATGAGAAGCTTTAGCCGTATTATCGCCATCCTTGCGGCTGCTGCCGCCCTTGCTTCCTGCGTGGGCAAGAATACCGTTATCAGCGGCGTTGTGGCCGACGGCGGAGACAAGCAGCTTGCCGTCAAGCTCCTGGACGTGAACCGCTATCAGTTCCTGGACAGCGTAAAGACCAATGCCGGCGGTTCCTTCAGCTATCAGCTCAATCTCAAGGAAGGCCGTCCGGAGTTCATTTATCTGTTCTACGGAAACCGCCAGATTGCATCCCTGCTGCTGCAGAAAGGAGACCATGTGATTGTGCGCACGGACACCCTGGGCGCATATAGCGTGGAAGGCTCTCCGGAGTCCAACAAACTGCAGGAAGTGGAGAATGCCCATAACAAGATTATCCGGGAACTTTCCCGGATCCTGGAGCGGGAGAGCAATCCGGAAGCATCCATCAACCGGGCCTATGTGAACTATTACAGGGATCGGGTTAAGTATGTGTTAACCAACTCCCATTCCCTCACCGTGGTGCCGGTGCTGTTCCAGCAGCTCAACGACGGCCTGCCGGTCTTCAACCAGGCCACGGACGGTATCATCATGCGGAATATCTGCGACTCCCTAAAGACCGTGTATCCGGAGTCCCGTTATGTGAAGGCCCTGGAAACGGAGGCCAAGCGCCGCATGGATATGTTGGAAGTGAACAGCCGTCTCCAGCAGGCCGAAGAAGTATCGTTCATAGACATTGCACTGCCGGGTCTGGACGGTCAGATCAAAAAACTTAGCGAGGTACCCGCCAAAGTGACCATGGTGTATTTCTGGTCCTCCACGGCGGAGCAGAAAATGTTCAACCTGGACGCCCTGGTCCCGCTTTATGAGGAATTCCACGGCAAGGGTTTCGAGATTTATTCCGTAGCTTTGGATGCCGATAAGACGGCCTGGGCCAGCGTGGTCCGCGGCCAGAAACTCCCTTGGGTGAACGTATGCGACACCCAGGCGGAGCAGTCCAAATATGTAGGCCTTTACGGAATAAATAGCTTGCCGGTAATGTGGTTCCTCCTGGACGGGGAAATAGATCCCGACGCACAGGTCAAGGATCTTGCCGGTCTCCGGGCATATCTCCGGAAAAAGCTCTAGAACAGTTTCTTTAGGGGAATGAGCGTAGCGAACGGCGTCTTCTGACGACGAGTCCCTCCCCCGAGGGGAGGGATTTAGGGAGAGGGTAACGTAAGTTGTCTTATTGCCACAGTCTCTTTTTTGAGACTGTGGCAATGAAATCCTTAAGGTAGAAAGGTTCGAAGTACGCAAGGTCTTCGAACCTTTTTTCTTGCCAGGCCGCCTCGGCGAGGGGAGCCATGGCGCTGGCCAGGGGATCGGCCTCCTGGAAGAAGGCATTGGGCGAGGTGAGCACTTCCCGGCATTTGAGGGCACCGTCGCCAATGAAAAGGACCGGCCCTTCGGCAAGTTCCCCGGCAAAGGAATCCGGGCCGATGACCTTGGCTTCCACCTCCGTAAG
>CAMZCW010000144.1 GCA_947305045.1 uncultured Bacteroidales bacterium
TGACGCTGGACACCAGCACCTCCACTACGCGCGAGCTCTTTTCCTCGATGACGGAGCTCATCACCATGCCGGAGAACAGGGCGATAAACATATACAGCGCCATGCCCAGAATCATGGAGATGGCCATGTAAACGCCTGATTCAGAAATGCTTTCCTCCCCGCTCTCGGAGATGGTGTAATTGTGGACATGCACATTAGACTTGACACTGTGCATAATTTCCTCCAGGTTCTCAATGCCGTAAGAATCAATGCGATAAGCCTCCACGGCGTCGTTGATACGGCGCTCTATCCCGCTTCCGCTGTCCATCCCCAGCGGCTTGAGCGAATAAGTATCGGCCGTCACGCTCTTGGTTTCCGGATCCAGCGGAGAAATGGTAAGGAGAATGTCGATATCCGCCTTGCCCAGGTCCGCCTTGATGGCCTCCACGTCTGCATCCACCCCTAAGTCCTTGTATTCCAGCACTTCCCCGCTTTCCAGATAGGGCATGACGATGCCGGACTGGTCCACCACGCCCACCTGTTTGGCCGCCTCCTTGGTGCCCATCATGATGAGCGAAGGAAGAATGGCGATACCGGCAAAGAGCACCGGCGTAAGGAAAGTAATAAGAAGGAAGCTCTTCTTCTTGACCTTGTTCAGGTATTCCCGTTCAATGACGATTCCTAATTTCTTGAAATTCATACGCTTATACCTCCTCCGTTACCAGTTTAACAAAAATGTCGCGCATCCGGGGAATCACCTCCTTGAAGGAATTGATCCGGATGTCTTGGTCGATAAACTCCTGCAGCTTGGCATTGGCCTCCGCGCGGGGAATCACAATGGATTTGCGCTCCAGGGTGTCTGTGGTGTACTCGATTTCCACATTGTCCTCCCCGTGCTGCCGACGGATTTCCTCCGTGCCACCGGTGACCACCAGTTTGGCCTTGTTGATAAGGGCGATGTTGTCGCAGAGCTCCTCCACCGACTCCATGTCGTGCGTGGACAGGATGATGGTGGCGCCTTCCTCCTTGAGCCGGAGAATCTCCTTGCGGATCAGGTCTGCATTCACCGGGTCGAAACCGGAAAAAGGCTCGTCCAGAATCATGAGCGAGGGTTTATGCACCACCGTAGTGATGAACTGCACCTTCTGGGCCATACCCTTGGAGAGTTCCTCCACTTTCTTGTTCCACCAATCGGCAATATCAAAGCGGACGAACCATTTTTTGAGCTCTACGGCGGCCTCGCGGGCACTCATTCCCTTGAGCTGCGCCAGGTACATGGCCTGGTCTCCCACCTTCATCTTGCGGTACAGGCCGCGTTCTTCCGGCAGGTAGCCGATGCTGGACACATCCGCCTCCGTGATGGGGTGCCCCTGAAAGAGCACCTGCCCTTCCGAGGCAATGGTGATGCGGTTGATAATGCGGATAAGGGTGCTCTTCCCCGCCCCGTTGGGCCCCAGAAGCCCGAAAATTTTTCCCTCCGGGATTTCCATCGACACGTTATCCAGTGCCACCTTGGGCCCGAAGGTTTTGCTTACGTTCTTTACTTCAATGATTGCCATAAAATTGTCATTTCGAGCGAAGTCGAGAAATCTAATAATTTAAAATTTTTGTCACAAGTTCCGTGAGCAGCTCTGCGGGCGTGGCCTCGCCGGCGTCCCCGCCCTTGCCTTTATAGTCATACTCACACAGGAGCGAAATTACCTTGCTGCAACGCTGGAGCGGGTAATTCCGCACGGCAGCGTCATACTCTTTCATGAAATAGGGGTTCACGCCCAGTACCTTGGCGGCCTCCCCGGGCTGCGGGCGGCCTTTTTCCAGCAGGGCATGGTATTTCAGGATGCGGTAAAAATGGTTGTAGAGCGGTGCCACGGCCATGGGAAGGGCAAAACGCGGGGCCTCCCCCATGTGCGCGGCGATGCGCAGCGCCTTGGCACTCTCCCTGAAACTCAGGCATTTGGTAAGCTCGAAAACGCTGTACTGGCGGCTTACGCCCACATTTTTCTCCACATCCGCCACGGAAATCTCCTGCACGCCTTCAGGCAGGTTCTTCAGGAGCTTTTCCGTTTCTACGGCTATCTTTCCAAGGTCCGTTCCGGCACTCTCTGCCAGCAGCAGGGCGGCTTCCGGATGGATGCGCAGCCCGCGGCCGTCATAATACGCCTGGATCCACTGCGGGAGTTCGTAGTCCCTGAGCGGCAGTGACTCCACAATGACGCCCGTTTTGAGGACGCTCTTGTACAGCGCTTTGCGTTTGTCGGCCGATGCCCCGTGCATCAGAATCACCAGCACAGTGCTCTCCAGCGGGTTTTGGCAATAGAGGGAGAGTTCCTCCAGGCCCTTCATTTGCTGGGCTTCCTTCACCACCACCAGCTGCCGGTCCGCCATCATGGGAAAGCGGCGGGCGGCCGTGATGACGGTATCTGCATCTACATCGGCCCCGTAACAAATGGTCTCGTTGAAGTCTTTTTCCCAGTCCTGGAGGCAGTTGTCAACAATGGCATTTGCCACCAGCTCCGGGTAATAGGGTTCCTCCCCCATGAGCAGATAAACAGACTTGAAGATGCCTTTGCGGACATCTTCAAGTATGCTCTTGACCTGCCTGTCGGTCTCGATGTAGCCTTTGGTAGCCACTATTTGGCGAACTTTTTCTCTTTGGCGCGCACAATCTTTTCCTTGAGGGCATCGGCAGCCTCCGTTACGGCTTCCTCAAAGGTGTGTGCCTGGCGCTCGATGACCATATCCTCACCGGGGATGTGGGTCTGGAGCTTGACGCACTTGTTTTCTGCGTCCGGCAGGAGGCTTAAGGTGACATCGATATCACCCATGTTGTCGAAGAACTTCTCTACTTTTCCAACTTTTTTGTCAATGTAGTCCAGCAGCTTCTCGTCTGCGTTGAACTTGAGGGACTTAACGTTAATCATTGCGGTCTTCGTTTTTTGCCCTTGGATGGGCGTTCATGTATTGTGCTTTGAGCCGTTCCACGGAGTTGTGGGTATATACCTCTGTGGCCGCTAAACTGCTGTGGCCCAGCATCTGTTTAATGGCATTCAAGTCTGTTCCCTCGTTTAACAGCGCAGTGGCCAGGGAATGCCTGAGCACGTGGGGGGATTTCCTCCCGGTGATGCCGCTTTGGCCTTGCAGTTCCGCTTTCACCGCCCGGTCCACAAATTCCGGATACAGGGGACGTCCCTTGTCCGTTACCAGGAGCGGAGCATTGGCAGGTCTTTCCCCTACCATGAAACTAGCTGCACGTAAATATAGCGAAATTTCTTGAAGTAACGAAGGAATGAGCGGAATTTCTCGCATTTTATCGCCTTTTCCCAGCACGCGGAGGGTCCGGCGTCCGTTATCCACGCTCTGTATTTGCAGGCCGATCAGCTCTGCGCGCCGGATGCCGCAAGTGTACAAAATGCTGATAATGAGGCGTCTGAGCCTTCGGTTGTAAAGCTCTTTGGCCAGTTTGCTGGCCGGGGCGGTGCTCAGCAGGAGCTGGAGTTCGTCGGTATCGGCCCCATGCTGGCTTTCCGTAAGATAAGCGTCCATCGCCTGCTCCGTATAATACTCCGGCAGGCGTTTTTCCATTTTGGGCCGCTTCACCGCCTTTGCGGGGTTGCTCTTGAGTACGCCTTCTTTCATCAGGAAGCCGCAGAAACCGCTGAGCGCACTTATGTGCAAATGTACGGTCCTGGGCTTGAGGCCGGAGTCAATCAGGTGCCCCTCGTACTCCCTTATCCGGGACGGGATGAGATGGCCGATCAGGTCGGCCATGACGCCCCCCCCGGCCTGACCCCTTCCGTCACCCCCGGCCTGACCGGGGGTCTCGGCCCACTGGGCAAACGCCCTCAGCGCATCCTCGTACAGCGTCACCGTCCGAGGCGAGTACCGCCGGACATCCCTGAGATATGTGACATATTTATCAATCATAAGTACCGAGGCACACCTCTTTTGTCATACCGAGGCCCAAAGGGCCGAGTGTATCTCACTTGGGCTCCAGCCCAAAGCACTCCCTGGCCTTTTCCCGCATATACGCATCCGCGGCCTCAAACGCGTACGGAAT
Organism: uncultured Bacteroidales bacterium; assembly: GCA_947305045.1. Next base: position 4,037 of record CAMZCW010000144.1, read on the forward strand.
CTCCCCGTCCAGCACCGCGTTTTTCACCATTTCCTTAAGCTGGCCGATAATGTTACACGGCTCAATACCAAACAGTTGCATGATGTAATCGCCAGTAATGGGGTTCTTCCAGTTGCGGATGCTGTCCTTTGCCTCCACCTCCACCATTTTCTCCTTCACCAACTCGAAATTGCGTCTGAGGCGTGCGACTTTCACAGGGTTCTTGGAGGTGATATCGGCATTGCAAAGGAGCATGAGGTCGTCAATGTCGTTGCCGGCGTCAAACAGGAGGCGGCGAACAGCGCTGTCCGTGACTTCATCGTCCACCAGAGCGATGGGTCTAAGATGCAGATTCACAAGCTTTTGCACGTATTTCATCTTCTCGTTCAGCGGCATGCGCAGCTTCTCGAAGATTTTGGGCACCAGGCGCGCGCCGGTGACTTCGTGTCCGTGGAAGGTCCAACCCTGCCCCGCCACATACCGTTTGCTGACGGGCTTGCCGATATCGTGCAGCAGCGCGGCCCAGCGAAGCCACAGATTCGGCTCCGTGCGGGGCGTTGCATTGCCGTCCGGGTCATAGTCGTTCAGGCGGCCTTCCGCGATGGCTTCTTCTTCGAACCTTATCACGTTTTCCACCACCTGCAACGTGTGGGTAAAATTCTCCTTATGTCCCTTACCGTCAACCGTTTCCACGCCTTTGAGACGGCTCAGTTCCGGCAGGAATTGCTGCAACAGGCCCGTCTGTTCCATCAGTTCGAACGCCATGGCCGGATGGTCCGTCAGGAGCATTTTGTTCAGCTCCTCCACGATGCGCTCCTTGGAAAGGATTTGCAGGCGGTCGGCCATGATGTGCATGGCTTTCAGGCTTTCCGGGACGATAGTAAATTTGCGCTCGTCGCTGCTCAGGCGCGCCGCAAAACGGATGGCCCGCAGCATGCGGAGCGGGTCATCGCTGTAGGTCTGTTCGGGCTCCAGGGGCGTGCGGATAATACCGGCAGCGAGGTCCTTGATGCCTCCGAACGGGTCCACCAGGGCGCCATAATCTTCTGCTTGAAGTGAGAAGGCCATCGCATTGATAGTGAAGTCTCTACGGAGCTGGTCTTCTTCCAGCGTACCGTCCTCCACAATGGGTTTCCGGGAGTCCCGGTGATAGCTCTCCTTCCGCGCGCCCACAAACTCCACCTCCATCCCATGATACTTGAGCATGGCTGTGCCAAAGTTCTTGAACACGCTCACCCGCGCATGACACTTTTTGCCGATAGCCTCCGCCAGCAGGATCCCGGGGCGCACCACTCCATCCTGCCCGGCCGCACTGCCGTCATGCCCGGCCTGACCGGGCATCTCAACGACAATATCAATGTCCTTATTGGCCCTCCCCAGGAAGCAGTCCCTGACATACCCCCCTATTACAAAGGCCCGCACGCCCAGCTCCCTGGCCGTTTCACTCACAAGTCGGAACACCGGATGCTCCAAATATCCTTCCGTAATCGTACTCATACCTTCTTTTCAGATTCCCGGTCGTGGCCGGGAATGACATCCTGACCGGCCTTCCCCTCGTCATGGCCGGGCTCCCCTTCGTCATGGCCGGGCTTCCCCTCGTCATGACCGGCTTGACCGGTCATCTCCTCCCACAACGGGGCGTGCTGCATGAACTGCCAACCATCGGCTGTACGTTCAAAGATGAATGTTTTGTGACCGTTTGTGATGGCTATATACTTCACTTTCAATTCATTATTATACCGCAGCGCCTGGTCCACCACCACCTGGTCCAATATCACTTCCGGCCGTTTGCACTCCACTACCATAAGCGGCTGCGCCTGGCGATTGTACACCACGATATCGGCCCTATAGTCCTTTCTCGCATGGCTGAACGCCACCTCGCTCCCCATCATGTGCTCCGGGACATGCATCCCCTCATGCAGCACCGATATAAACCACTGCCGCACCGCCTCCTCCGGCGTATTCCGCACAC
>CAMZCW010000145.1 GCA_947305045.1 uncultured Bacteroidales bacterium
CCGCCAATCACAAAGGCAATGTGGTAAGGCGGGCAGGCCGCCGTGCCCAGCGAGCGCATTTTCTCCACCAGGAAGGGAATGAGGGTGCCTTCGTTCTGGATGGTGGCCTTGGTCATGGGATAGAAATACGTCTTGTTGGCGCTGCCGCCGCCCTTGGCGACCATGATGAAACGGTATTCTGCGCCGCGGGTGGCCTCAATGTCAATCTGCGCGGGCAGGTTGCACTTGGTGTTTACCTCATTGTACATGTCCAGCGGGGCGTTCTGGCTGTAACGGAGGTTCTCCTGGGTGTAGGTTTCATAGACCCCCAGGCTCAGGGCTTCCTCGTCCTCAAAGTCTGTCCAGACCTGCTGGCCTTTTTCACCGTGAATGATGGCGGTGCCGGTGTCCTGGCAGAACGGAAGCACGCCCTTGACAGCGGTTTCCGCATTGCGCAGGAACTGCAGGGCTACGTATTTGTCGTTGTCCGAGGCCTCCGGGTCCTGGAGGATGGCGGCCACCTGCTCATTGTGCGCGCGGCGCAGCATGAACTGACAGTCATGGAACGACTGTTTTGCCACCAGCGTAAGGGCCTCCGGAGACACCTCCAGAAGGGTTTTGTCTCCACACTTGGTGGTTTTCACCAGCTTTTCCGAACCGGGAATCTTGTAATACTCCGTGGTGTCCGGTCCCAGCTGGAACATGGGTGCATATTTGAAGCTTGCCATATAAGTACAATAGTTTAACTCACAAATATACACAAAAAATTGCTATCTTCGCACAAACATTTACCCTATGGCTATCAAGATTAACCTCCAGGAAACAGAAACGGAACTTTTCTGCAGTTCCAAGTGGTGGGGAGACCCTGACCTTCCTGCCGATATGGAATACCCCACCGTCCAGGTGACGGAGGACGGAGAGACCTTTGACTATCCGCTCACCTTCGTGTGCCAGATTGACTGCGAAGACATTGCCCCGCTGGACCCGGAAGGCAGGCTGCCGCACCAGGGGATGTTCTACGTATTTGCCGCCATCGACGAGTATCTGGACTACGATGCCCCGTACCACAACGGCCTGGGCGAATGGGCGCGCAAAATGGTGGTGGTCAAATACACCAAGGCCATCAACATGGAAACCTTCCGCAGCGCCATTCTGGTGGATGATGAGGACCAGCCCCTTACCCAATCGGCCCTGAAAATGACCTTCGAGGCCTGTGAGGACAATGCCGATGGCACCAAACTGCTGGGAGTCCCCTTCTTCGAGGAAGTGGGCCGGGAGATGGAAGGCTGCTTGAATTTCCTGCAAATAGACTCCGACACCGCCGGCCTCCGCTTCTATGACGGCGGCATGCTCAACCTCCTGTACAAGCCCGCAGACCTGGCCGCCGGCAAATGGAAGCTGGTTCACGCCTACATGACCTCCTGCTAGCGTGACACTTAACCTGTTGACCATCAACATTTTTCAGTATAATCCTCGTTCGATTTTTGAACGAGGATTATCATGTAACGCACTCTGTATCAGGGATTTAACAGTCACGCGCCAGGTGTCATCCTAGCGGACTTTGCCTCACCAGGTGCGGTCATGGGTCCAGGAAGTGGGACGATAACAGCAGCCGGGATGCAGAATTGGAAAGAAAGGTGGGGACGGAAGTAGAGGGTATGGCAAAATATTTGTATCTTTGCAAGATATGGCAAAAGTGTGGACCGACATCCTGCTGCCTATGGCAGTAGCCGGAGCCGTGGCGGCGCAGACGCTGGGCGTGGAAGTGAACCGCGCCCGGGTGCTGCATGCCTGGTTCCCGGACGCCAGGCGGGACACCGTGCAGGTAGACTCCACCCGTAAGCCGTTGGACAGTCTGGTGAAGGTCCTGCAGAAGGACAGTGCGCAACGCCCAGCCCTGGACAGCCTGGCCCCAAGGGACCCCATGGACAGCATAGCCAGAGCCGCCATGGAGCAGATGCAGAGGGATAGCATCCGCGCCCGGCGGGACAGCCTTACGGAAGACGAAGACCTGTTTGGCGCAGCGGAGAACACACCTTCCGCCGTATATGCCCGGGATACCATGAAGGTCCCGGACAGCCTCAAACTCAGCGACCCGTTCCTGTACCAGTGGTACGTGGCCACCAAAGACAGCTACACCCACAAACTGGTGGTAGATTCCCTGAAAGCGGAAGGCGACTCGCTCATCTGGCCCCGCGTGGACTCCCTTTTCCGGGCCGATTCCACCCTTCAAGCCCAGATAGCCTGGGACAAAAAATGGGCGGCCATGAGCAAGGCGGAACGCAAGCGCTGGATTTACGAGCACGTGCAGCTCCCCGCCATCCGGCACAAGCAGGACAGTATCCTCAAGCGCAAAGACAGCCTCAAGCGAATCAAGGACAGCATTATCCAGAATACCCCGCGTGTCCTGGAAACCCCGTTTCTCCCGGACAGCCTGCTCTACAAGCGCCTTACCGCCTGGAAGCACAACCGCATGTTCAACAGCATGGAAACGGTAAAATGGGACACCACCGCCAACTACCATTTCTACGACTATCCCTTCATAAGGGAAGACGCCGGAGCCACCTGGCTGGGCATGCCGGGCAGCGCCGTACAGCAATACAACTACTTTCGCCGGGACAAAGAGCAGAGCACCAGCTTCTACAAGGCCCAGGAAAGCTGGACCTACAACGCGGACGACTTCACTTTCTTCAATACCAAAACCCCGTACACGGAGTTGGAGTACTCGGGCAACCTGTTCAACAGCAACAGCTTAAGCGCAGACAACTTCCGCGTCTTCACCACCCAGAACATCCTCCCCTCGCTCAATATAGCCCTGGAAATGAAACGCTATGGCGGCGCCGGTACCCTCAAGAACGAAAAGACCGACAACCGCACCTATTTTGTAACCGGAAACTACCTGGGCAAACGCTACATGGCCCATGCCGGCTTCATATACAACAAGGTTTCCCGGCAGGAAAGCGGCGGTATGATAGACAATATGTGGATCCGGGACACCACGGTGGATGTGCGGGAAATCAACGTAAACCTGGCCGCCGCCACCAACAGCTACCGGAAAACCACCGTCTTCCTGGACCAGACCCTGCGCATTCCTTTCACCTTTATAGAGAAGATCAAACATCGCAAGGATACCACCTGGCATCCTTCGGACACCCTGAACCGGGACGCGACCACTGCCTTTGTAGGCACGGCGACGGAATTTACCACCTACAGCAAAAAATACGTAGATAACACCTCGGACCCGCTGGCCGCTTTCTACGACAACGTCTTCAACATCAACCCGGCCAAGAGTGCGGACTCACTGCGCAACATGCGCCTGGACAACCGCATATTCATTCGCCTGCAACCATGGAAGGACGATGCCGTCGTCTCAAAAATCGAAGGCGGTATCGGCGACCGTTTCCAAACTTTCTACCTGCAGGACCCGGATGAAGTCCTGTACAAGCCATCGAGCCACAAGTGGAACAGCGTTTACGCCTATGCCGGCGTAGAGGGCAGCGTGAAACGCTACTTCAAGTGGGATGCTACGGGCATGTACACCTTTGCCGGCAAAGAGGTGAACGATTTCTCCGTGAACGCCAACGCCACGCTGAACGTCTTCCCCTTCCGCCGGCATCCGGACAGCCCCATCAGCCTCAAGGCCCATTTTGAGACCAGCCTGAAAACGCCGGACTTCTACCAGCAGCATTTCTATTCCAACCACTTCCGCTGGGAGAATGACTTTTCCAAGTTATCGGCCACCAAAGTGCATGCTGCACTGGATATTCCCCGCTGGCAGATGAAAGCGGAGGTGGGCTATGCCCTGCTGGCCAACCAGGTATATTACGACACGCTGGGCATCGCGCGCCAGCATGGCACGGCGGAAAGCGTCTTCACCGTCGGCCTCACCAAAAACTTTGCCTTTGGGCCGGTGCACCTGGACAACACCGCCCTGGTGCAGCTGTCCTCCAATCAGAACGTCCTGCCCCTCCCTACCCTGGCCCTGAACCTGCGCTGGTACCTCCAGTTCAACATTGTGGATCCCAAGGTGCTGCAACTGCAGCTGGGCATCAACGCCCGATATACCACCCTCTGGTACGCACCGTCCTTCAACCCGGTGACGGGCACCTTTACCACCCAGAACAAGGACCGCTATGGCAACTGTCCGGTATTTGACGTATTCATCAATGCCCAGTGGAAGAAGTGCTGCATCTTTGTAAAACTGGAGAATACCGGCAATGGCTGGCCGATGTCACGCAAGGACTACTTCACCGCCCATCATTACATCCAAACCTCCCGCGCCATCAAGATTGGCATCTCCTGGCCATTCTACCCGCGTCTGGGCAAGTTGCGCACGCTCAGCGAACGGGCCAGTTCCGGCGGCATGGGCGGCGGAAAAGGCGGAAACAGCGGCAGCGGATTATCCGGAGGACTGTCAGGCGGGCTTAAAAACCTGGGACGATGAAAAAAGCGGGCAAATACGGCCTTGCCGCCACCTTGCTGGCCGCTCTTTTCCTGATTCCCTACAAGATGCACCAACACAGTGCACCGAAAAAAAGTTTCGCTACCATCCAGGACCTGCCCGCTCCCTTGAGTCCGCACGATTCCCTCATCCGCATGTACGCCGACAGCATTGGCTGGGACTGGCGACTGGTGGCCGCCGTCATCCGCCAGGAATCGCGTTTCCACAGCCACGTGGTCTCCCCCGGAGGCGCCGTGGGCCTGATGCAGATTCAGTCGGACAAATACAGCACGCAAACACTGCTGGACCCGGAACAGAACATCCGGATTGGCACGCGTTACCTGCACATGCTGGAACGGATGTACTCCGCCGCCAGCGCCCTGGATACGCTTAAATTCACACTCGCGGCCTACAATATGGGCGATGCAAAAATGCGCCAGCTAAAGGCCGATGCCGCCGCCAGCGGCCGGGACGCCGACCAATGGGACCAGGTGCTCCCGCTCCGCCACCAGAGCCGGCGCTATGTCAACAGCGTCTTGAAGCATTACGAGCACTACCTGGCTACGCAGCCTTCCAGTGCGCGTCTTCGTGTGCTTTCCGATACAATTCCCACGAATTAAACAGGTTTTGCCAAATGGCATAGAGGCCGCCCGCCACCGAAGTAACGGGTGTTAAATAATTGTATCCCAACCAAATAAGGAAGCCGGTATTCTTCTGCCCCAGGGCCTGGCCTGCCGTGAGACGCGCCACTGTATCTTTCCCCATCCTCCGGCCCAGATAGAACTGCAGGAAACAGCAAAGGACGGAAATAAGGACGATACCGGCCACCGCCCAGAGGCCCAGTCCGCTAAGCAGGAGCGCCCGGGTGGAAAGGACCATGGCCAGTGTAAGGCCTACGCCCCAGATATAAAAGGAGTTGGAAGCCCAGCGCATCAGGCGCCGCTGCAACCCATGGGTGGTATACCGCACCAGCCAGGCCAACAGCCCCGGCAGAATAAGCACCGGAAATACTTTCAGGGCGATATGCCCTACATAGGTCCAGAAGCCCAGGGTGGCCGATGGATTCACCAGCGGGATTACCAGCGGTATCAGGAAAGTGCCTGCCACATTAATCAGTACCAGATACGTCACGGTACCGGCGAGGTTCCCGCCCAGGCGGTCCGTAATCACCCCCGCTGCCGAAGCCGTCGGACAAATCATGCACAGCATGGCACACTCCAGCAGCATGCGAAGCACCCCGCCTGTCAGCGCCACCAGCCCGGCCAGCGCCAGGAAACTGAGCACCTGGATGGCCAGGGCGCCCAGATGCCAGCGGCTGAGCATAAGGTCATGGGGCGATATTTTCACGAACTGGAAAAAGAGCAGCACGGCTATCACCAGGCGCTGCCCTTCCGACGCTACCACGTGCAGCACCGGTCCCCAGGGATGGAGCACAGGGAAAAAATGGTAAACAAGATAAAGCGAGATGCCCAGCACAATGGCGCAGGGCAGCATCCATTCTTTTAGAAAGCCGATTAGC
>CAMZCW010000146.1 GCA_947305045.1 uncultured Bacteroidales bacterium
AAGCGGTCTTGGACGCATCTTCTGCGGCCATCTGGGCGGCGTACGGAGTGTTCTTTTTAGAACCACGGAAACCGCACTTACCGGCGGAGGACCAGCTGATCACCTGACCCTGGGCGTTGCACAGGGACACGATGACGTTGTTGAAGGTCGAGGAGATATGGGCTTCGCCATAAGCTTCAACCTTGACAACTCTTTTCTTGGTAGTTGTAGTTTTCTTTGCCATAACTTCTCAGACTTTACTTGGTTGCTTTCTTCTTGTTGGCAACGGTCTTCTTCTTACCCTTGCGGGTACGGGCGTTGTTCTTGGTGCTCTGGCCGCGGACGGGCAGACCTGCACGGTGACGGATGCCTCTGTAGCAACCGATATCCATGAGGCGCTTGATGTCCATCTGGACAGAAGAACGGAGTTCACCCTCAATCTTGTATTCGTTGTTGATGAGGGTACGGATAGCGGCGATCTGCTCGTCGTTCCAGTCTCCGACTTTGATAGTGCGGTCGATGCCACAGGTGTCCAGAATCTTCCGGGCGCTGCTGCGGCCGATTCCGAAGATATAGGTCAGGCCTATCTCTCCGTGTTTGTTGTTCGGTAAATCAACACCGGCTATTCTTGCCATATTCTATCTGTACTTTTATTAGTTACACTTATTAACCCTGGCGCATCTTGAACTTGGGGTTCTTCTTGCAGATAACGTACAGGCGGCCTTTACGCCGGACAATCTTGCAGTCTTCACTGCGTTTCTTGATGGAGGTCTTGACTTTCATCGTTATCTAGTTTTTATTTGTATCTGAAAGAAATTCTTCCTTTGGTTAAATCGTAAGGTGAGATTTCCACTTTGACCCGGTCACCGAGAAGGATATGGATAAAGTTCATCCTCATCTTACCTGAAATGTTGCAGAGGAGGACATGACCATTCTCCAGCTCCACGCGGAACATCGCATTGGGGAGGGTTTCGATCACCGTACCATCCTGCTCGATAGCTACTTGTTTGGACATAGTCTTAAACTCACTTTAGATATTAATGGAACCATCTTTCTCAATGTAGTCGAACGTTGACAGCTGCTGGGCCTGGCCTTTTCGGACAACAACCGTAAGCTCGTAATGGGCCGCATTCTTGTGATCGGCGGTGTGAACTGCCCAACCATTTCTTGCAAGATACACACCTCTGCCGCCTGCACAAATCATCGGCTCAATACAGATGGTCATTCCGTCCACAAGGCGTGCGCCGTGTCCCCTTCTCCCGTAATTGGGAATGCCCGGGTCCTCGTGCATTTCCTTGCCCACGCCGTGGCCTTCCAGCTCACGGACAACGGAAAAACCAAAACTTTCCGCATACGATTGCACCGCGTATCCGATATCGCCGGTGCGATTGCCTGCAACCGCTGCTTCAATCCCCTTGTACAGCGATGCCTTGGTGACATCCAGGAGCCGGCGGGTTTCGGCGTCCACCTCCCCTACAGGGAAGGTGTAGGCCGAATCACCGTTGTATCCTTTGTACAGGGTTCCGCAATCTACGGAGACGATGTCTCCCTCTTCCAGGGGGCGGTCGTTGGGAAATCCATGGACCACAACATCGTTCACGCTCATGCAGAGCGCTGCAGGGAAGCCGTCAAAACCTTTGAAGGAAGGGATAGCGCCGTGATCACGGATGAAGGTCTCGGCCACCTCGTTCAACTTCGCAGTTGTCACACCGGGGGCGACCAGCTTACCGACCTCTGCCAGTGTCTTGGACACCAGCTCTCCATTGATGCGGAGCAGTTCGATTTCTTCTTCGGTCTTGGGCCTTAACATATTGTCAAAGTTCTACCAACATTCAAAATTACATGCCAGAGCGTCCGGTAAGACGACCGGTCTTCATGAGTCCGTCGTAGTGGCGCATCAGGAGATAGCTCTCGATCTGCTGCAGGGTGTCCAGGATTACGCCCACCATAATCAGCAGCGAAGTGCCGCCGAAGAAGGAAGCGAACTGGTTGTTTACACCCAGCACATTGGCCAGTGCCGGCAGACAGGCGATAAAGCCCAGGAATACGGAACCCGGCAGGGTTATTCTGGTCATGATGGTGTCCAGGTACTCGGCCGTCTTCTTGCCGGGCTTGACACCCGGGATGAAGCCACCGTTCTTCTTCATATCCTCTGACATCATCGTGGGGTTCACGGTAACGGCAGTGTAGAAGTAGGTGAATACAACCACCAGGAGGAAGAACACGACGTTATACCAGACGGTAGTGTAGCTGGAGAAGGCAGCGGCGATACCACGGGTAGCATCGTACTGGCCCAGCAGCATAGGAAACATCATGAGCGCCTGAGCGAAGATGATGGGCATAACGCCGGCGGCGTTGATCTTGAGAGGGATGTACTGGCGTACACCACCGTACTGCTTGTTGCCGATCACACGCTTGGCATACTGGACGGGCACTCTGCGGACGGCCTGCACCAGGGCGATAGCGGCCAGGATGACCAGCACCCAGATGACCAGCTCCACGATGAGCATAATAGGGCCGCCGACACCGGTGCCGGTTACCTTCTGGCCGACTTCCGCTACGAGGGCGTAGGGCAGACGGGCCACGATACCAATCATGATGATGAGGGAAATACCGTTACCGATACCACGGTCGGTGATACGTTCACCCAGCCACATCACGAACATGGAGCCGGCCATCAGGATGACGGTGGACACCAGGTTGAACATGAAGGGGCTCCAGGTCACGGTGCGGGCGGCGGCGGGAACCATGCCGGCCACATAGGCGGGACCCTGAATGGCCAGGATGGCCACGGTGAGGTAACGGGTGATCTGGTTCATCTTCCGGCGGCCGCTCTCCCCTTCCATCTGCATTTTGCGGAAGGAAGGAACGAACATGCCCAGAAGCTGGACCACGATGGATGCCGAGATGTACGGCATCACACCCAGCGCGAAGATACTGGCGTTACCGAAAGCACCGCCGGAGAACATGTTGAGGAGTCCGACGAGGCCCTCCTGGGTACCGCTGATACCACCCTTCAGGTACTCCGGATCCAGGCCCGGGAGAAGGATGAAGCTACCCAGTCGGTAAACCAGCACAAGCAGGATCGTGTAACCGATCCGCTTGCGCAGTTCTTCGATGTTGTAGATGTTTCGAATTGTCTCGATAAACTTCTTCATAGCTGTGGCTATTCGATAACGGTTGCTTTACCACCGGCAGCCTCAATCTTCTGGGTAGCGGATGCGGAGAAAGCGTTGGCTTTCACCTCTACGGCGGCGGTGAGTTCACCGTTGCCGAGCACCTTCACGAGTTCGCCCTTGGAAGCGATACCGGCAGCGATGAAGGTGTCCGTGTCGAAGGCCTTCACGCCCAGCTTCTCGCTCAGGGCCTGGAGGGTTGCCACGTTGACAGCCTTGTAAGCTACACGGGTAGGGTTCTTGAAGCCGAACTTGGGAAGACGACGCTGGATGGGCATCTGACCACCTTCGAAACCTACTTTGTGCTCATAGCCGGCGCGAGCCTGTGCACCCTTGGTACCACGGGTGGCAGTGCCACCTTTACCGGAACCCTGGCCGCGGCCTACGCGCTTGCTGTTATGGGTTGCGCCCTTTGCGGGCTTCAGATTTTCAAGTTTCATCTCTTAGTCCTCCTTAGTCAATTACTTCACAAGTAACCAGATGGGCCACTTTGGCCAGCATGCCGCGGGTGATGGGCGTATCTTCCACTTCCACGGTCTGGTGCATCCGGCGGATACCGAGAGTCTTGAGGTTTGCGATCTGACGCTTGGTCTCTCCATTCTTGGAGCGGACCTGGGTAATCTTAAGCTTTGCCATAGTCTCTCTGGGATTAACCGTTAAAAACTTTGCTCATGGGAACACCACGCAGGCCAGCCACGGTATAGGCGTCGCGCATCTCGGTGAGAGCGGCGATGGTAGCCTTTACCAGGTTGTGCGGGTTGGAAGAACCCTTGCTCTTGGCCAGCACGTTCTGAACGCCGGCGCTCTCGAACACGGCACGCATAGCACCACCGGCCTTTACACCGGTACCGGCAGCAGCGGGTTTCATGAACACCTCTGCACCGCCGAAGCGATACACCTGCTCGTGGGGGATGGTGGTGTTGATCACGGGGACCTTCACCAGGTTCTTCTTAGCGTCCTCTACGCCCTTGGCGATAGCGGCGGTAACTTCGTTGGCTTTGCCCAGTCCGTAACCGACCACACCGTTCTCATCGCCGACTACGACGATGGCAGCGAAGCGGAAGTGACGACCACCTTTGGTAACCTTGGTTACACGGTTGATGGCCACCAGTCTGTCCTTGAGTTCAAGGTCAGAGGTCTTTACTCTTTTTACATTAGAATTTGCCATAGTAGTCTCAATGATTAGAAAGCGAGGCCGCCTTCGCGGGCAGCGTCTGCCAGTGATTTAACTCTGCCGTGGAAGAGATAACCTCCGCGGTCGAAAGCCACCTGGGTGATACCGGCGGCGAGGGCGCGCTCAGCGATGGCCTTGCCAACGATGGCGGCGGCGTCTTTACCGTTCAGGCCTTTGGTCTTTGCGGCGAGGGCCTTGTCATTGGAGGCGGCAGCCACGAGGGTCTTGCCTTCGAGGTCGTTCACCACCTGGACATAGATCTGCTTGTTGGAGCGGAACACGACCATGCGGGGACGCTCGGCAGTGCCATTGACATGTTTGCGGATCCGATAGTGAATCCTTCTTCTTCTTTCAATTCTATTCAATGCCATAACTCTTTCCTCCTAATTATTTGGCCGAAGCAGTTTTACCAGCCTTGCGACGGAGCTGCTCACCGACAAACTTGATACCCTTGCCCTTATAAGGTTCAGGACGACGGAACGAACGGATTTTGGCAGCTACCTGACCGATAAGCTGCTTGTCTGCGCTCTTGAGGATGAGGAGAGGGTTCTCACCTTTACGCACCTGAGGGGTCTCTGCGGTGACTTCCTTGGGGAGCATAATCTGGATGTCGTGGGAATAACCCAGCGACATGGACAGCAGCTGGCCCTGGGCAGCCACGCGGTAACCTACACCCACGAACTCCTGCTTGATGGTGAAGCCTTCGCTCACGCCCACAACCATATTGTGAACAAGAGCGCGGTACAGACCGTGCATGGAGCGGAAGCGAGGGAGGTCGCTCGGGCGGGTGAACTTGATTTCATTTCCCTCGATGGTGACGGTGATGTCCGGATCTACTTTCTGGCACATCTCGCCAAGAGGGCCTTTCACCTTCACTACGTTGCCGTCCAGGAGCTCTGCCTTGACACCGGCCGGAAGGACTACAGGTAATTTACCAATTCTTGACATAGTTTTGTTCTGTTAGTATACATAGCAAATAACCTCACCGCCAACGTTCTGCTCTTTGGCTTCCTTGTCGGTGATGACGCCCTTGGAGGTGGACAGGATAGCGATACCCAGGCCATTGAGGACGCGGGGCATGTTGGCTACATCTGCATACTTGCGCAGACCGGGGGTGCTCACGCGAACGATGCTCTTGATGGCAGCGGCCTTGGTCTGGGGGTGATACTTGAGGGCGATCTTGATGGTGTTGTACGGGTTACCCTCCACAACTTTGTAGCTGAGGATGTAACCTTTCTCACACAGAATCTGGGTGATGGAGAGCTTCATGTTGGAAGCGGGGATTTCCACCACCTTCTTGCCAGCGCTGTAAGCGTTGCGAATTCTGGTCAGAAAATCTGCAATAGGATCAGTCATTGTTTTGTCTTTTTGTGGACCGGCGCATGTTTACGCCCGATATCCGATTGTTAGTTTATAAATAATACTTGGTGTTGTCTGTTACCAGCTGGCTTTCTTTACGCCGGGGATGAGACCCTGGGAAGCCATCTCGCGGAATTGGATACGGCTGAGGCCGAATTCGCGCATGTAACCCTTGGGACGACCGGTGAGAGAGCAGCGGTTGTGGAGACGTACGGGGCTGGCGTTCTTGGGGAGCTTGTCCAGAG